>JAHJQL010000009.1 GCA_018819065.1 Nanobdellota archaeon
AGGAGGATTAGCAAATAGCACAGGATACAACACAGTAGATGTTGTTGACAATTACGTTAGAAATCAACAAGACATACATCAAACTTCCTTAGAAGCTTTCACAGGAAGCTCCACACTTTAGTGTGGAGAGGAGGTCACTTTAATATGCAATCAATAAAAATAATTACGGGACGGCTTCACCTGTTATGCTCTTTTGCCCTACGCAGTGGGGCAAAATTTCGTCCGAAAAGTAAATTTGGAATCCGTCTATCTAATGAGCGGAAGCGATACATCAAGACATAGAATTTAGGGGCTTTGGCGTTCATAAAAACAAATATTTATTAGTATATGGTAATCTTTTCAATCGTATGGGACTATTAAATCATCTTTTTGGGAGTAAAAAAGGTATCGCTAAAGAATTAGTTATGGATGATAAAAAACGCATGGCTTTATGGAATGAACACCTGACTAATTATGCATTAAGAGAAAAATTATCCAAACATTTCAATTTTGGAAACGTCGATAAGGCATTGCAGGATTTTGAAACTACAGAAAAAGTATTGAGACAAATTGAAACTTTGATTTCTCCAGAGTTGGTTAATATTGCTAATGAGGAAAAAACAGATGAAGAGATTTTAGTAGATTTAGAACGATTAAAAAGTAATTCCGAGATTGAAAAATTATCTGATGTAGTTGTATCAGTGAAACAAAAACAATCTGCACTTCTCAAACTTTTTCACGGAATCCTTAATGTTCTCAAAGTAGAATTACATTTAATAAGACTAATCAGAAAAAAACCTTCAAATTCAAGAGATCTTTTGCTTAGACTTTTTGAAATTATATTTCATCAGGAAGCTAGACTCTATAAGGTTTTTAGAGAACAATACTTTTTTGAAGAAAATAAACATATACACGGAAACATAGTGAGAATCGCAAGAGCAATCATACTAGAAGAAGAAGTAAAAGAAGAGATGGAGACTGATGAAGAGAAATTTGTTAGAGAAATGGTAAAACAAATGATTCCAGATGAATCGAGGCGCAGATATAGAAAACTTGGAGAAGATATCTTTTTTATACTTGCTGAAATGGCAGGTGCACCAATGCCAAGAGGAGAAGATATAACTGAAGGAATAAAACGCATGGAAGGATTTATGAAAAACGATGAAATCATGTATAAAATAGTTAAGAAATTTAGACCAAAATATGATAATCCCAAGATTAGAGGAGTTATCTTAGCCTTCCGTAAAGCCTATAATTTAGGTCACTTCGAAGAGTTAGAATCTGAATTTGCCACATAGTGCCAAAGCCCCCCCTCTAGTTTTTAGGATTCCAAATTAATTGAGCATAATACCTGTTAGTTTCGTTTTCCGCTACGAAGTCCGGAAAACCTGCGTCCGCAGAGTTGTGTTTAAGTTCCAATCAATTCGAGGCAAAGCCGAGTCTATATGTGCGTAGCACTGGGGGAGTTCAGTTCTTTAAAAAGAGCAAAGCGTTACATCAAGAACAAGTAGTTAGGGGGAGTTCGTTTCATCAAAGCCGAAGGCTCTTTTAGTTAAAGTATTAAAGGGGAGTTTTATTGTTTAGAAAGTGAATATTTATAAATATATGAATATATATGGGTTCATATAGGTGGTGATTATGACTAGAAAAACCGTAGCGTTAAGTTTAGATTTAGAAATCTATGAACAATATCAAAAGTATTGTGAAGAGAATCACATGATTTTATCTCGAAAAGTTGAAGCCTTAATGAAGAAGGAGTTAGATGAACAAAATGGGAAATAAAGAAGCTAAAGCTCGAATTAAGATTAATAAGTTACTTGAAGAATCCGGTTGGAGGTTTTTTGATACTAAAAGTAAACCTGCAAATATTGTTTTAGAGCAAAATGTTAAAATCACTCAAGAGCATTTTAATGATTTAGGGGAAAATTTTGAAAAGACTAAAAATGGTTATACTGATTTTACTTTATTAGATGAGCATGGTTTCCCAATTGCTCTCTTAGAAGCAAAATCGGAGGATAAACATCCATTAGTTGGGAAGGAACAAGCAAGAACTTATGCAAAAAGTTTGAATGTTAGATATGTAATTCTTTCTAATGGTAATATACATTACTTTTGGGATTTAGATACAGGAAATCCTCAAATTATTACTAAATTTCCAACCTCTGAAAGTTTGGGAACAAGAAAGAAATATATTCCAAATAAAAATTCGTTAGTAAAAGAAAAAATTGAATCTGAGTATATGGCAATTACTCAAAAACCAGATTATCAAACTGACCCTGATTATATTGATGAAAAGAAACGGTCTTCTTTTATTGAGAAGATAGGGTTACGATTTTTTAGACCATATCAACTAAAAGCAATTCATAGCATACAAAAAGCGGTTTCCAAGGGAGATGATAGATTCCTATTTGAAATGGCAACTGGAACTGGAAAAACTATGATTTCAGCAGGAGTTATTAAACTTTTTTTAAGAACAAAAAATGCAAAAAGAGTTTTATTCTTAGTTGATAGATTAGAATTGGAAGATCAGGCTTATAAAAATTTCAAAAAATATCTTAGTAATGATTTTAAAACTGTTATTTTTAAAGAAAACAGAGATGATTGGAAAAAAGCAGACATTGTTGTTTCAACAATTCAAACTTTTATTCGATTTAATAAGTATAAAGACATTTTTTCTCCTACTGATTTTGATTTAGTAATATCTGATGAAGCTCATCGTTCAATAGGCGGAAATAGTAGAGCCGTATTTGAGTTCTTTTTAGGATATAAATTAGGGCTTACAGCAACACCAAAAGATTATCTGAAACATGTTAATACAGACAAGCTTCTTCAAAATGATCCTCGAAAATTAGAAAGAAGAGAGCTTTTAGATACATACAAAACTTTTGGTTGCGAAAATAGTGAACCCACATATCGATATTCTTTAGTTGATGGTGTTACTGATGGTTATTTGATTAATCCTGTTGTTGCAGATGGAAGAACAAATATTACAACTGAATTACTCTCTGAAAAAGGATATGCTGTGTTAGTTAAAAATGAAGAGGGGGATAAAGAAGAACAAGCCTTTTTTCATAAACAATTTGAGAGAAAGTTTTTTTCAGAAAAAACTAATAAAACTTTTTGTAAAACATTTATCGAAAATGCTTTGAGAGATCCAATCTCTGGGGAAATTGGAAAATCTATAATTTTCTGTGTGAGTCAAACTCATGCTGCAAAAATTGCCAATATTCTTAATGAGTTTGCTATGAAAGCATTTCCAGATAAATATAATTCGGATTTTGCAATACAAGTCACATCTGATGCGGGTAGCAATGTTCTTAGCCCTCAACAAATGACCATCAATTTTACAGATTTAAATAACAATTTAGGGGGTCGTACTAATTTTTTAGAAGGTTATAAATCAAGTAAAGTAAGAGTTTGTGTAACTGTTGGAATGATGACAACAGGATATGATTGCCAAGATCTACTAAATATTGTATTATTAAGACCTATTTTTTCACCAACAGATTTTATTCAGATTAAAGGAAGGGGAACAAGAAAATTCACATTTACATACCAAGTTAAAGACAAGATAGAAGGTTGGATTAAAAAAACAACTAAAAAGGACAAATTCAAATTATTTGACTTCTTTGGAAATTGTGATTACTTTGAAAAGGATTTCCCTTATGATGAAAAGCTTAAACTTCCAGCAATAACTAAACTTTATGATGATGGAAAAGAAAAACCAATGATTATTTCTGAGGGTTATGAGAATTACAAAGTAGACGATATTAAAACTTATGATGAAACTGCTATTGGAAATGAAGGTATGAGAATAGATAGAGAACTTTTTGAATCATTTGCTGATACGGTAAAAGGTGATGATTTTATTAATAAGAAATTCAAAGAGGGAAGGCTTGAGGAAGCTGAAGAGTATGTAAGAAAGGAACTTTTTAATAAGCCAGAAGAATATATTAATCTTGATAAATTGAGGCGAGCAGTAAAATTAGATCGAAGATTAACTTTAAGAGAAGTTCTTGAAAAAATCTTTGGAAAATTAAAGAAATTTAAAGTTAAAGATGAACTTTTAGAAGATGAAATCGATAAGTTTATTGAATTACATGGGACTGATAGGGATAATCTTCAGGAATGTATTCATGCAATTAGATTATTTTTGAAAGAATATATTGTTAATGCAGAGTTTAGAAAGATAATTGATGAACGAGATTTTGCTTCACTCGAAACTAATCCTGTATTTTCTATGAAAGAATTGGAAGAATTAAATGGTTGGACTGATGATTTAATCAATTATGTTAAAGATTATGTTAATCTGAATGTTTTTATGGGGGTTGCTTAATTGTGGCGAATATGCCATAATTGAAGAGTGTATAAAATGGTAAAAGAGAGTAAAATTCACTTAGTTCCATTATGGAACCTACTTGTCTTTAAAAGGTAAATTTAAAATGTCAAAAATTAATGTTAAAGGAACTGAAATAAATGTTCAATTCATTGATAAAAATGAATATCTCTCTCTTACAGATATAGCTAAGCATAAAGATGAAAAAAGAACAGATTACCTTATTTCTAACTGGCTCAGAAATCGAAATACTATTGAATTTTTAGGATTTTGGGAACTTGTAAATAATCCTAATTTTAATCCCATCGAATTCGATGGTTTTAGAAAAAAAGCAGGTCTGAATAGTTTTGTATTAACTACTAAACACTGGGTTGAAAAAACCAATGCTATAGGTCTATTTGCAAAATCAGGTCGTTATGGTGGAACATATGCTTGTAAAGATATTGCTTTTGAATTTGCATCTTGGATTTCTGTCGAATTTAAGCTTTATTTGATTAAAGAGTTTCAAAGACTAAAAGAACAAGAACAAAAACAGTTAGGATGGGATATTAAAAGAAATTTAGTTAAAATAAATTATAGAATTCATACTGATGCTATTAAAATGAATCTCATTCCCGAAATATTAAGTAAGAACCAAATAAATAAAATTTATGCTAGTGAAGCTGATGTTTTAAATATGGCTTTATTTGGTAAAATTGCTAAAGAATGGCGTGAAGAAAATAAAGATAAAAAAGGCAATATTAGGGATTATGCAAATGTATCACAATTAGTTTGCCTATCAAATTTAGAGAATTTTAATGCCCTATTTATTGAAGAAAAAATGTCTCAATCTGAACGATTAGTTAAATTGAATAAAATTGCAATTTCTCAGATGGAATTATTAACTAAAGATCATACTGTGAAAAGATTAGAGGATAAAAAAGATGCTTGATTCAGAAACAAAAAGACGAATAGACACAGCAAGAGATATTCTTGTTGGTAAGATTCCAGACCCTAAATCACAGATTGAACAAATAACTATTGCTTTAATCTATAAGTTCATGGATGATATGGATAAAAAATCAGAGGAATTGGGTGGAAAAGCTAAGTTTTTTACTTCGGCTTATTCTAAATATGCTTGGAATAAATTAATGGATGCTTCTGTTAGTGGTTTTGAGTTAGTGAATACTTATGGAGAAGCAATTCAAAGTATGAATCAAAATCCTAATTTGTCCCAATTATTCAGAGACATTTTCAAAAATGCCTATCTCCCATATAGAGACCCTGAAACATTAAAAGCATTTTTAAGAATAATTGATGATTTTAAGTATGACCATTCTGAAAGATTGGGGGATGCATTTGAATATTTACTTTCGGTTATGGGTTCTCAAGGAGATGCTGGACAGTTTAGAACTCCAAGACATATTATTGAATTTATTGTTGATGTAGTAGATCCAACTGTAAATGATACAATATTAGACCCTGCTTGCGGAACTGCTGGTTTTTTGATTTCTGCATATAAGCATATTGTAGAAAAAAACATGAAAGATGGAAAATTGCAGTTGAGTCCTGATAAGAGAAAGAAATTAGTTGAAAATGTTGTTGGTTATGATATTTCTCCTGATATGGTTCGATTATCTTTAGTAAATTTATATTTACATGGATTTAAAGATCCCCATATTTATGAGTATGATACGTTAACATCTGATGAAAAGTGGGATGAACAGTTTGATGTTTGTTTAGCAAATCCTCCATTTATGACTCCAAAAGGAGGAATTAGGCCACACAAAAGATTTTCTGTAAGTTCTAATCGTGCTGAAGTTCTTTTTGTCGATTATATGCATGAACATTTGAATAATGATGGAAAAGCAGGGATTATTGTCCCAGAAGGAATTATATTTCAATCAGGTTCTACATATAAGCAATTGCGTAAATTGTTAATTGAGAATTCTCTTTATGCTGTTGTTTCATTACCTGCTGGAGTGTTTAATCCATATTCCGGAGTTAAGACTTCAATATTGTTTTTGGATAAAAAGATTGCTAAGAAAACCAAAGAAATTCTATTTGTAAAAGTTGAAAGTGACGGTTTTAATCTTGGAGCACAGAGAAGAGAGATTAAAGATAATGATTTGCCTATGGCTTTGGAAATATTGCAAGATTATCAAGATGCGATATTGAATAATCAAGAACTTTTGAACAGACAGTATGGGGTTGAAGGGCAATATATCGCTCATGTAGTTCCAAAAGATAAAATAAAAGAAAACGATTGGAATCTATCTGGAGACAGATATAAAGAGGAAGTTGTTTATGATGGGAGTTGGGAGCTGGTTGAGTTAGGAGAAGTTTGTGAGATTAAAAGAGGAAGTACAATAACTCAAAAAATAGCTATTAATGGAGAAATTCCTGTAATCGCTGGAGGGCAACAACCTGCTTATTACCATAATGAAGCAAATCGAGAAGGGGATATTATCACAGTAAGTGGTTCTGGAGCTTATTCAGGTTTTGTTGCCTATTTTGAAAGTCCAATATATGCTTCAGATTGTTTTACAATTAACCCAAAAAACAAAAAGAGACTACTTACAAAATATGTTTATCATTTATTAAAGGGAAAACAAGATGAAATATATAAACTTCAAACAGGAGGAGCTCAACCTCATGTTTACCCTAAAGATTTAATTTCTTATAAAATCCCTCTTCCACCTCTTGAAATCCAGGAAAGAATAGTTGAAGAGATTGAAAACTATCAGAATATTATTGAGGGGGCTAAGAAAGTTGTTGAGAGTTATAAACCAAGCTTTAAGATTGATAAGGATTGGGAAATGGTTGAGTTGGGTACTGTGGCTGAAATAGTCTCAGGTCAATCTCCTGAGAGCAAATATTATAACAAAGAAGGAAAAGGTAGCCCATTTTATCAAGGTAAAACTGAATTCGGAGATATGTTTATTGGATCACCTAAAAATTGGACTACAAAAATAACAAAATCTGCAGAAAAAGATGATATTCTAATGTCTGTACGTGCACCAGTTGGACCAATTAATTATTCTACACAAAAAATTTGTATAGGAAGGGGCTTGGCAGCTATTCGTCATAATAAAAAAATTGAGAAAACATATCTTTTTTCCTATTTAACAAGTATAAAAGATAAAATAAAAGGAAATGGAGGGGCCGTTTTTGATTCAATAAGTCGTGATCAAATAGCTAAAATTAAAATCCCCCTTCCACCTATTGAAATTCAAAAAGAGATTGTTGCTAGAATTGAAGAAGAGCAGAAACTTGTTGATTCTAATAAGAAACTAATTGAACTTTTTGAGAAGAAAGTTAAAGATAAGATTGCTGAGGTTTGGGGAGAATAAGATGAATGAAATAACATTATTTGGGGAAAAACAAGTGCGTCGTGTTAGATTTCATGATGAATGGTGGTTTGTTATAAAAGATGTTGTTTCTATACTTACAGAATCTGTTAATCCTTCTGATTATCTGAAAAAATTAAGGAAAAGAGATGAATCATTATCTGATGTTTTTAAAGGAGGGGGACAGATTGTCCCTCCCCTTGGTATGGAATTTGATACTGCTGGTGGAAGACAGATGTTGCAGTGTTGGAACACCACAGGCATATTAAGACTAATTCAATCAATTCCTTCTAAAAATGCGGAACCTTTCAAGAGATGGCTTGCAAAAGTAGGAAAAGAACGAATTGACGAAATAGAAAATCCTGAACTTGCACAGGAAAGAATGAAAGAGATTTACTCTGCAAAGGGCTATCCTAAAGATTGGATTGATAAAAGACTTCGAGGAATAGCAATAAGACAAAATTTGACAGATGAATGGGAAAAAAGAGGTATTGAAACACGAAAAGATTTTGCAATTCTCACAGCAGAAATAAGTAAAGCAACATTTGGGATGACTCCATCAGAATATAAACAACATAAAAACTTGCCAAAACAGTCGAAAGCTAATCTAAGAGACCATATGAACGATTTAGAATTAATTTTTACAATGCTTGGAGAAAGAGTAACTACTGAGCTTTCTGAAGATGAAAAACCTGATTCTTTCAAAAAAAGTGAAGAAATTGCAAAAAAAGGTGGAAAAGCAGCAGGAGATGCTAGAAAATCTACTGAAAAGCAATTAAACAGAACAATCATTTCAAAGAAAAATTATTTAGAAAATAGTAAAAATAAGAAATTAAAATGACCTCCTCTGTGGACTAAAGTCTACAGTATCCTACCTGGGAAGCTAGGCTTTCCCTAGCAAGCAACAGCATGATGCTCTGCTTGCTTCAGAATATAAGATATGGTGTCGCTAAGTTGGTTATATCCAACAGTTACTGCACAACCACCCCTGCTCCAAAGATGTCCTTGAGGATATCGCAAACGAGCTTTTGGATGGTTTTTGAAAAAGTAATATGACGAAGCGCCTTTAAGAAGCTGAAAAGCTTTTTCATCATTCATGCCTTTTGGTAAAGTAGCCATCATATGAATGTGTTCGGGCATAACATTCAAGATAATAATTTTAATGTTATGTTTATGTGCGACTCTTCGTATACAAGCTTCAATAAGGCTTTTATACTTAAACTTGCCAAACATCTGATAACGATATTTGGTTGTAAATTCCATATGCCAGAAATTTATTCCAACTTTGTGGTTGGAATGATTTAATTTTATGTTCACAAAATCCATTTTCGTTGCCTCCGCGCGACGAAAATTTTTGAGAGCTTACGCTAAATTAATCGAAAAAATGTATGCGTGCGCCGGTTTTCGTCGTGCGCATATTTTATAGTTAGAATGGTAGAAAAAACTTACGGAGGGAAGGAAGCAATTCCTATACACACTAAAGTGTGTAGTATCCTTGCTTTAGGACAATGAAAATTGGAAGAAATGCATCGTGCCCTTGTGGCTCTGGAAAAAAGTATAAGAAATGCTGCTTGGGTAAAGTAAACTTTGAGGCAAATTATAAGAAAGATGATACTTTCATATCAGAGCCAATAAAGGATTATGGAACTCCTAACATCTCAAATGATTTCTTTGAGAATAAGTTTTCTAAAATGCCTTCTGCAGCAGCATTACAGCATTTTAGGATGAGTAATGATGTTGACAATTTAATCGGAAAAATACTTGATCCGGTTTTACCTGATGAAAGAAAAAATAAAATAGAAGAAGAACGAATCAAAGAAATAAATAATCCAGATGAGTTGTTGGGTGTGCTTGAACAAGACATTGATACAGCAAATAATGGGTTATTAATTAATAAAATGCTTGAATATGATGACTTCATAATCCCGAAATTGATAGCAAAATTAGAAAACAATACGGACGACTTTTTTGTGGAATTTAGCATTAGATTAATTAGAGAATCTAAAAATGATTTTTATTCTGAACTTGTTCTTAATACTTTACCTTCAATAAAACATGCATATACATTATCTACTGTTTGTTTATTACTTGGTTTTATTGGAAAGAAAGAAGCCTTAAAACCTGTATGGAATATTTACAATTTTTTTAAAGATAAATATCCTAATAAAACTTTTGATCAGGGTCCGTTATTTGCATTGTTTGAATTTAAGGATAGGGGGTTGCTTTGAGAACAAGAAGTTTTAAAAGTGAGCGTTTTTCCAAAATTGGGTGATATAAGTGAAAGACAATGAAGATTCAATATGGCAGGATGGGTTTTTTGCTGAGAGCGTAAGTCCTAAAGAAATAAAAGAAAAACAAAAAACTATTCATATGGGGCATGATGAAGATATAAATTATAACTGCAAGAAATGCAATAAAAAGATTTCAGCGCATAACAAGGACTGGCACGCTCATATGTGTGATGAATGCTTTAATCAAGAGCATTTTAATGAAGAAGGCAACATACAAGAAATAGATAAAGAGATGAAACAAGAACTGGAAAGTTTCAATCCGAAAGAGCATTCAACAGCTGAATTGCTTGAGGAAAACGGCACAGGGCTAATATCAATAAATGACAACAATATGGAAGCTTTTTTACCTATATTAATGGCAGTTGAAGAAACAATATGCCAATATTTTGCAGAGAACACTTCTCTAAAGGATTCATATGTAATTGAATCACTTAAAAGAATCAGGGATACCTTCACTTCAGAATCTAAATTCGATGGGTTAAAGGGTAAAATTGTAGACAAGCTTAAATTAGTCTTATTTCTTAATAATTATGATATAAATGACGTGTCATTGTCCATCTCTAAAGTGATTAAGTCTGTCAAAACACACAGATCAATTGGAGGCAGCAGAGGCTACTTAAATTTTATTTCAGATTTTTTTAATCAAATGTGAATAAATCTAAGAATGTGTTAAAATATGCAAAAGAAAACAAAAGCAGATGTGGTTTTTGATGAGGTTTATGATTTATTAACTGGAGAAAATATTGATGAAGAAAGGTCAAAAAAAGTAGCAAATGAATTAATTAAATATTTAAGAAAAGAGAAAAACAGGCTTAATTCCAACGATTTAGGTAAATTCTTTGAGGAATTATTAGCAAAAAACTCAATTGATGATGATGAAGTGGGAGAGATAATAAAGCACTTTTCTATGATGGGCAAGATGTGCATTGATGGCTGTAATAAATGTTTTTCAGACCTAGATAGCGATGGAACTTTAATTTCTTTGTCAAACAAAGAAATGGATGAAGACATCAAGGATGATGAAGAGGAATTTTCTGAGCAAGAAATGAAGATATTTACTTTACTAAATGAAGCAAGACACCATAGAAATGTAAGCTGCAATGACAAAAAAGCGATTAAGATTTGCGATGAAATCCTAGAGATAGATGAAAATAACAGAGATGCAATGCTTATTAAAGCTGGGGCTTTGGGAGCTATAGGAAAGAATAAAGATTCTTTAAACTTAATCAACTACATTAAAGATAAATGGCCAAATCACTGGGAAGCGCATTATTTGCTGGGGCTGCACCTTTTTAATAAAAATGAAAGAAAAGCAATGCAGGCATTTAAGAAATCTTTAGAGATTGAGGAGCGTTTTGATAATTTAGTATCTGCAGCACAGTTAGCTTACTTCATGGGAAAGCACAACTATCAAGAATATCTTGATAAAGCAGAAAAATTAGATTCTCAAAGATTCAAGAATTTTATGAAAACATGCTGGACTTATGATTTAAATTAAAAAGTTAGTCACGAATACTCCGATGACACAAACTAAAATTTTCATGTTTCGAGAAGATATGCCAGAATATGGCAAAGATGAATATATTACTCATAAGAATATCAAAGAAAAAATAATTCTTTCAAAACAGTTTCAAACAGATATTGCGAAAAGTGCAATTTCTGTAAATACAGCAGTAATACTTCCAACAGGACTTGGAAAAACAATTATTGCGTTTTTGGTTATTGCACAAATCCTTCCAAAGAAGATTCTGTTTCTTGCACCTACAAAACCATTAGTTATGCAGCATTATGAAAGTTGTAAGATGTTTCTAAAAATTGATGAAAATAAAATTGTAATGCTTTCAGGAAGTATTTCTCCTAAAAAAAGAAGGAAACTATTTGAAGAAGCCACAATTGTTATTTCAACACCTCAAACCATTAAGAATGACTTAGAGAATGAGCTTTATAATTTAGATAATTTTGACCTTGTAATTTTTGATGAAATGCATAAAGCTGTTGAAAAATATGCTTATGTTGAAATTGCTAAAAGGTTTAACAAGCTTATTCTTGGATTAACCGCTTCTCCAGGCTCAAGAAAGAAGAAGATCAATCAGATATTTGAAAATTTAAAGATCAAGAATGTTGAAAGCAGGATAAGGGATGATATTGATGTTAAAGATCACATTAAAGATATTAAACTTGATTGGATTAAAGTGCCAATGAATGAAGACTTAAGAAAAGTCCAAAAGCCATTACATGATCTTTTCTTGGAAAAGGTTGCAAAGCTCAATAAACTCGGTATTCTTACTTACAAAAAGCCAGATTACATTTCAATAAAAGATATTCTTGGAGCAAGAATGAGTATAAAGAAGCGGTTTGGAAGAAGTCCTTATGCTTTTGCTACCTATAATAATCAAGCTGTTTTACTACAATCGTATCACTGCCTTGAATTAATTGAAACTCAGGGAATTGAATCTTTCCTAAAATATATAGAAAAATTCAAAGAAAAAAAGAAATTGTCAAGATCGGAGCAGATGTTTCTAAAACATGATCTTTTGAAAAAAGGCATTGAGTTAGCAAAAAAAGACATAAGTTTATCTCATCCAAAATTGAATGTTTTAAAAAAGATTGTTGAAGATCAATTTAAAAAAGAAGAAGATTCTATTATCCTGATATTCACCCAGTACAGAAATACGATTGATTCTATTGAAAATACAATAAAAGTAATACCTCAATCAAAAATTCATCGCTTTGTAGGTCAAGCTAAACAAGGAACTGTTAAAGGAATGAATCAAAAAGAGCAAAAAGAAATTATTGATAAATTCAAAGAAAGAGAAATTAATATTCTAATCGCAACATCAGTTGCAGAAGAGGGTATAAATATTCCCAATGTGAATAGGGTTATTTTCTATGAGCCAGTACCTTCAGAAATAAGGGGAATACAAAGGAAAGGCAGAACTGGTAGAAGCCATATTGGAGAAGTTACTATTCTTATTACAGAAGGAACAAGAGACGAAGCTTATTTTTATGCTTCAACTCATAAAGAAAAGAAGATGCAAAATATCGTAAAAGGAATGAGGTAACTAGTTTTTCTCTTTAAAACTATAATAACAATCATTACCTATAATGATATGATCCAAGACTTTAATATCTAATAATTCTCCAGCATCAAAAAGACGTTCAGTAATTGTTTTGTCTTCTTCTGAGGGTTTGGTGTCTCCAGATGGATGATTATGAACTAAAATAATTGCATTTGCACTTTCTTTAATTGCTGACTTGAACACTTCACGAGGATGGATTACAGAACTATTCAGAGTACCAACAGATACTATTTCATCTTTTATTACTCTATTTCTTGTGTCTAGGTGTAAGATTATAAAATGTTCTTTATCTACACCGCTTAATTTTGGAGAACAATACTCAAACACATCTTTTGCTGACTTAATTGGTTTTCCATTTTGCTTAGACAAACTGTACCTTTTGTTAAATTCAAATAGTGCTTTAATTTGCATTGCTTTACCAGGGCCGATTCCATCAATTTCTTGTAATTCTTTTAATGATAACTCAGAAAGTTTGTCTATGCCATTCTTAGATATAATTCTATTTGACATATCCACTACATTTTCTTTTTTACTTCCTTTTTGAAGTATAATTGCAAGCAATTCAGCATCACTTAACGCCATAGCCCCATTTTTTAGGAATCTTTCTCTAGGACGATTCTCTTTTGAAATATCCTTAATTCTCATCTAAAATCTAGAATAGCTCGTATTTAATAAATATATTGAAAAAATTCTGAAATATTTACATCAGAAAAAACTCCCCCTTTAAATTTAGAACTCCCTATTTCTACAATAAATAGATTTTACAAAGTAAAATACAATATGTGCGTAGCACGAACTCCCCCCTTTTGTTTCTTTTTCTAAAAGAAAGAAGAACTTAAACACAATTGAATATAATAACTGTAAGACGTCCTTTTTGATTGTCTGTTCTCGTCGATGAATTGTGTTTTCTGCGGTTCTAATTGTTTTTTTTTAAGAGTAGTTTGCAAAACACGTATTTATACACCTTACTTTTTTACTCAGAACACTTGGAGGTAGAATTGTTTGTATATATAAAAGAGTCAACCCCCAATTAAACCCCCTAAATCTTGTTTGTGTCGTCGATAGAATTCTTTTCAACCTCCTATTATTCTGTCCGTTAATAATGACTGATATTTACATAATATCCTCTCTTTTTGAAGGGTGCCTTTGAGGTTCCTGATATCCGAGACTGCGTTATCAACAAACATAAACATCATTAATATATAAGGAAGTAAAAAAATAAATGTCACTTGAATACAAACGTGAACCTTTAGAAGAGGATGAAATTCAATTACTTAGAAAGTCTTGTCGTAGTTTTGATAAAGAATTCATTATCAACTTGCTTCTCGACACAAACTATTTAAACGAATTAAACCTTTGAAAAAATATGAAATACTCCTCACTTGTAGAGGTATATGAAAAGATTGAGTCAACTTCTAAAAGGCTTGAAAAGACTTATCACATCTCTAATCTTTTAAAAAAAACTCCTGATGAAGACTTACAAACAATAATATTGCTTATTCGGGGGCGATTGTATCCTGACTGGGATAAACGAAAGATAGGGGTTGCAAGCAAGCTGGTTTTAAAGGCAATAAACGCTTCTTCGGGTGCTGGAATAAATAAGATTGAGCAACTGTGGAGAGAGATAGGCGACCTTGGTCTTGTGGCTGACAGAGTCATTAAGACAAAGTCGCAGTCAACATTATTCTCAGCAAAATTAACTGTTGCAAAGGTCTTTTCAAACCTCAGAAGGCTAAACGATATGGAAGGAGCAGGCAGTGTTGATAGAAAAGTTCAGCTAATATCAGAATTACTCTCTAGTGCTGATGAAAAAGAGGCGAAGTACATAGTGAGAACTGTTCTTGAAGACTTGCGAGTGGGAATTGGTGATGGAACATTACGAGATGCTATTGTCTGGGCATATCTACCAATAGATGTGAAGTATAACCCTGAAAATGTGTCTATAGATGTTGATAGAGAGAAATACAACGAGATAGTCAACATTGTACAGTCTGCTTATGATAAAAGCAACGATTTCTCAACAGTTGCTATTGCTGCAAGAAAAGGCGTATCTGAGCTAAAAAAAGTGGGCTTGATACCAGGAAAGCCTGTAAAAGTCATGTTAGCCCAAAAAGTCTTAAGTGTGGATGGTGGCTTTGAAAAAGTTGGTGTTCCAGCGGAGCTTGAATACAAGTATGATGGCTTTAGAATGCAGATACACAAGTCAGAAGGCAAAATAACTATATTTACCAGGAGGCTTGAAGAGGTAACTAAGCAGTTCCCTGAAGTCGTCAAATGCATAAATGAACATGTTAAGGGTGAAAGCTTCATAATAGACTGTGAGGCAGTTGGGTATGATTCAAAAACAGGCAAGTACTTAGTGTTTCAACACGTATCCCAGCGTATAAAGAGAAAACACAACATCCAAGAACTAGCTGCAAAGCTGCCAGTGGAACTAAACATATTTGATATATTATACTATAATGGTGAAGTCTTGCTAGATGTTCCTTTTGAAGAACGAAGAAAACTGCTTGAAAAAATAGTTTCTGAAAAACAGTCTGAAATTATCCTTGCCAAAAAGCTGGTAACCTCAGATAAGAAGGTTGCTTTAAAGTTTTATGAAGAATCAGTTGAGAAGGGTAATGAGGGAATAATGCTCAAAAGCCTCAAAAGCGTTTATAAACCAGGCTCAAGAGTTGGCTTTATGGTGAAGCTAAAATCACAAATGGACACTCTTGACTTGGTTATCGTTGGCGCTGAGTGGGGTGAAGGCAAGAGAAGCGGCTGGCTTACATCCTTTAGCCTTGCATGCATTGATGAAGATGGAAACTATCTTGAAACCGGCAAAGTTGGAACTGGTGTTAAGGAAAAAGAAGAAGAAGGACTCTCTTTTGGAGAGCTAACCAAGATGCTTGAGCCGCACATAAAGCAGGAATCTGGAAGAGCAGTTGTAATAAAGCCAGAAATAGTTCTTGAAATAAAATTTGAGGAAATCCAAAAGAGCCCAACCTATTCAAGTGGTTACGCCTTGAGGTTTCCAAGGGTTATACAGGTAAGGGAAGATAGGGCTCCTGAAGAGTGCTCAACCATTGAAATGGTAAAGGAAGCCTTTAACAATCAAAAGAAAACATAGGTGTTTGTTGGTCGTTTCTCGTTTTGTTTTTAATTAATATTTCTATATTCAAAAAAGTGTTTTCATTTTTGGAACAATGTTTCATAAATGGAAAACTTTAAATATTCGTTGTTAAATAATAGAGGCTGATGGAGATAAAGGAGTTACTTGAGAATTTGTTCGATGAGAAGAAACTACGTGTCATGAACTTTTTCTTTAACAACCCTGAAGAGGAGTTTTATCTGCGAGAAATTACCAAAAGAACCAAGGTTCCACTTGCAACAACCTTTAGAATTATAAACAAACTTAAGAGCCTTGAGATAATAAAGGAAAACAAGCTAAAGAAGTTCAAACTCTATAGTTTAAACAAAACCAAGAATACTGAATTCTTGCATGATATAATGGCTCATAAGAAGTCTGCACTAAATGAGTTTGTTGAACAAGTCCATTCTATCGTCGAGATAGAGAGTATAATCTTACATGGAAAAGAAGAGCAAAAGAAAGCAAATATTCTGTTGATAGGAAAGGGAATACCATTTGAGCGGATAAAAAGCCTCGTTGTTGATATAAAAGAAAAATATGATTTTACTATAATAGATCTAACTTTAGAGCCGGATCAATTCTTTAAAATGTCTGAAATGGGATTGTTTCCAGGAAAAAGAACAGTGTTATTTCAAAAGTGATAATTACAAAATATATTCTAGACAACAGAAGTATTTAAATATTAGTGTAGAGATTAATATATTAAATGGGATTTGTGGTGAGACGAAATCTCAACAACGTGTTTGGCGACGCGTTTTGAAATCCGAAACGAATTTTTGGCGAAAAAATTGTTTGCTTCTAGGAATGAGTATAGTATAACTTAATTATAAATATTATTATACTCTGAAGTGTAGTTTATAGAATATATTTGGAGAAAAAAACAAAATAAAAAAGCAAAAAAATGAGGGGGCACCTAAAATGGATTTTGTCGTGAAACGAAATAACGAAACAAACGAAGAAACCTACGAAGTAGGGCAGGCAACAATAAAGGTTATCGGAGTAGGCGGAGCCGGTAATAACATGGTCAATTGGCTATACAAGAAAGGAATCAAAGGCGCAGAGATTTACGCTTGTAACACAGACCAGCAGCACTTAAACATAATTGAAGCTGACAGAAAATTCTTGATTGGAAAAGATGTAACTAAAGGCCTAGGATGCGGAGGATTCCCAGAAAGAGGAACAGAAGCCGCACAAGAGAGCATGCAAGAAATAAAAGAGGTTATGAGAGGAGCAGACATGGCTTTTATATGCGCAGGAATGGGCGGTGGAACAGGAACAGGAGCAGCACCAGTCATTGCAGGCGTCGCAAAAGATGCAGGCGCAATTGTAATAGGAACAGTCACAATGCCATTTAATATTGAAAGAGCAAGAGTGGACAAGGCAGAATTTGGACTACAGCAACTAAGACAACAATCAGACACAGTAATAGTAATAGATAACAACAGGCTAGTACAAATCGCAGGAAACCTACCTGTACAACAAGCATTTGCAGTTGCAAACGAGCTAATAGCAACAATGATTAAAGGAATCGTCGAGACAATAGCAATACCATCACTAGTAAACCTAGACTATGCAGACGTAAAAACGATTATGACAGATGGAGGAGTCGCAGCAATCGGAGTAGGTGCAAGCGACACCAACAACAGAGTCGAAGAAGCAGTCAAAGGAGCACTAAGCAACCCACTACTAGACATCAGCTATGAAGGAGCTACAGGAGCAATCATACATGTTTCAGGTGGGCCTGACATGACCTTAGATGAAATCAGCCGAGTAGGAGAATTAGTAACTGAGAGCATGGACGACGACGCAAACGTCATCTGGGGAGCAAGAGTCCTTGAAAACATGAAAGGAAAGCTCACAGTAATGACCATCATTACAGGCGTCAAAAGCCCATGGATCCTAGGAAAGATAAGTGCTAAAGAAGCAGCATCAAGGCAAAGAGCGATTTCACAAGAGCTAGGAATAGAGATAGTAAGATAGGCTAAGACTTACTATTTTTTAATTTTTATTTTCACTTCTTTCTTGGCCTTCACCATTAGCATCACCCCCGAATCCCCAAAGATGTGCGTGAAGGCCTTTTTTCTTTTTTTTTAATCAGCGTTAATGTTTATTAGCTCAGGCTCTCCAAGGAATGATTCTCTCTTTAAGTCTTCAATTACATAGTAAACGTTCTTGTTTAACACCTTGAATTTTCTCTCAAACAACTCTAAGAAATCTTCCATCTCTTTGATGTGCTTGAATACTCCTTCAACCATGAAGTCGTAGCCATTGTTTATCTTGAACAATGAGTTGACGTTCTCGTTGCAAAGCAAGTAGTTTTTTGCAAGGTCTCTGTCTTCAATCTCAACTTTTAAGATTATGTTGGCTCTGCAAAGGTATCCTAGCTTTGAAAAGTCTATTATTGTTGTGTGCTTTGTTATGATATCTTTTTCTAGAGATCTCAGCTTGTCGTATAATGTTGATATTGGAACACTGGTCTTCCTGCTGATGGTTGTTAGGGTTTCTCTTGCATCCTTTCTTAGGTACGCCAAAAATAGTATGTCTTTTTTCTTCATTTTTTTACACCTCGCTCGTTTTTCCGTGTGTTTTTCGATGATTCCGGAAAAACAAAGTATATATTTGAAGAAAAAGATATATAATTTGTTCTTATAATATATATATCAGTATATAATTATATAATTATTTTAGATGATGATAATCAATAAGCTTTTCTATAAGCGCAATCTTCTTTTTAGAATCTGAAATGCTCAAACCAACAAACTCCTTCACCTGCCTTAAATAACGCTTTCTAGGACTAACAAAAATATTTGGTGCTCTAAGTCTCTTTAACTCAAACAAGAAATATCGAATGTTATACTTAAAAGCAAAAAAATTCCTCAAATGATTGTCTATTGGATTAATATGCAATAAAATTAGATTTCTTAAACGTTCAACATCATCTGTTTGAACCTCTATATGTTTATCAGTCAAGGAACGCTGCAAGATTCTTATTATCCAAGCATTGTTATCCTTGGAAAAAGAACAGTTCTCTTGGAGAAACTTAATGTTATTTCTCGTGCTATACTGATATAAATCTCTAGTTTTTGGCAAAATCAAGTATCTCACAAGGCTCTTTACAGCTTTGATATAGTGTGTTTGCTTTTTATACTCGTTTTTTTCTCTTAAAATCCGAAGATAATAATGAATAGCATCTTGGAAGTATCTCTCAGAAGAATCTTTATAATTAAATCTTCTCTTTAATAAACTCCTTATATCTTCATCTCCTTTTAAGATGACTGGTGCAAAAAAGTTCTTGAGCCTCAACTTTATCGCTGGAAGCCATATTATTTGCAAGTCAACATTCTCAAGCGCGTTTTCTGGAACACATAGCCCTCTAACGATATCCATCTTTTTATTCTTCATAGCAACAAGTTTTTTATTCTTCAAAGCCTTAACATATTCAAAGAATGAATCAATGAAAACAATGATATCATAGTCGCTGACATAGATTATTTTGTCCTTCTTTTTCTTTATTAGTCCTTCTCCATAAGAAAAACCACCCCAAAGACCAATAGTTGGGTCTGACACCTCTACTGACAAGAATTGTGTTATCTCTTCTAAGTCATCTCTTACTCTCTTATTGAGCTCTTCATCATTTGAGATGCAAAACTGCTGTCTTTTAATTCTAGGAAAAAATGTTTTATCCATCTTATAATTTTATAACTAGAGGATTCTTCCTCTTATAAAATGCTGTCTGCTCCAAACACCACAAAAATCTCTCCTTTGGATTTGAAAGTTTGCTTTTTTGCCTGTTAATATTGAAAATGTTGCTTTCCACGTTTTTTAACAGTCCTTCATCTATCTTTAAATCTTTTTTTATACAGTTGACAAGATTTATCTTATTTAGTAAGTTGAGGCTGCATATGTTAAATATTCTAACCCAATTAATATTTACTTTTTGTTCTTTTAAGGATAGTATCAACATCAAGCTGTTCTTTATTTTTAGAAAAAATGATGTTTTTTTTAAAATCCTGCTGTGAATATCATTCCTTTTATCAGTCAGATACGTTCTTGAAAGGGCTTTATCAACAAGACTTTTTGCTTTGAACCACAATTCTTTATTTTTAATTCTTATATTGTGATTAGGATTAAGCTTTTTGTCTAAACAGCGTTTGTAAAACATCTTTTCTTCCAAGCTTAAAAATCTTTTTTTAACCAGTTCTTCATATATTTGTTTGTTGCTGAATGTTTTATATCCTTTAGTATTTGTCAGATAGTATATCTGCAATGATTCAATAACAGCCAGGATGATTTTTCTAACATCTTCCTGACTTTGTTCTTTTAAGGGGTGACTTAACAAAAGACTTGTGTAAACTTGTTCAGTCTTATATATTAAATCACAATCTCTAAATCTTTCATACTTCTTTTTTTTATAAAAATCATCATCATTAAACAGAGCCACACCTTCTTTTATATCTCTTTGAATTCCAACAATCTCAAATGGTTTCCACGTGAAACTCAAGTCAGCCCTCTTGTTAGTCAAAATATATTTTTTTCTATCCAAGTCTTGTTTTAATTGTTTTATCTTTGATAAATCTCTAAAAAACCTCAAAGGGTTATAGTAATCTAATATTATGAACAAGTCGTAATCACTAAAGAATGCTGTTTTTTTGTTTTGAAAAGAAACACTTCCTTCATCATAGTAAAAACTTCCCCGAAGAATAATTGTTGACTTTGGAAAATATTTTAATATCTCACATTTTATAATGCTTATATCTTTATTAATTATCCTTGCAACCCGCTTATTTCTTAGATTAATCACTTTTTTAACCTTTTAAAGTGAATGTTTTTCCTGTTTTTTTAATTCTTCCGACATTTTTTTATATTATGCGTTAGGATAATTATTCTTTTTGCATTGATTTTATCTGTTTGAAAAGAGCTATTTCCGGTGCAAAATAATATATGTGGTGTCTACATCTAAAATCTGCAACAAATCTATATTTTTCAACTAAAAATTTTACAAATCTGTTTTTTAAATGTTTTTGTATCCCCTCATTTAAAAAGTATGTGATAAGACAAATTCTTTGAAGTTTTTTCTTATCTTTTCCTGTTAACCACGGATTATGTGGCTCCATGTAATCAAAATAAATCCAATCTTCAAGTTTTTTTGGTACTTCATATCCTGTTTTTTTTAATTCTTCAAAAAGAGTCGTTCCAGGATACAATGATAATATTTTCAAACCTAAAATGGTTGCTTGCGGATTTTCATCTTTTAATCTTATCATTAAAGATATAGTTTTTTTTACATCATCAAAAGTTTCTGTTGGAAAACCAACCATGAAACTGTACGATGGTTTTATTTTTGCTTTTTTTAATTTTCTATTACCTTGAAGTATTTGATTTATCGTGATTCCTTTTCCAACACTATCTAATATTCTTTGAGAGCCAGATTCAATACCCACATATATTCTTTTAAAACCTGTTTTTTTAATTTTTTTTAAAGTTTGAATTTCGCTTTTCGCTATGAAATCCATTCTACTGTTTGCAAAAAATTCTGTTTTTATACCTTCTTTTTCAACTTCGTCACAAAATTTTATTATTTCTTTTTCATCATAAAAAAATAAATCATCTAAAATACTTATTTTCATTTTGAATTCTAAACCCTTCTTTATATTCTCTATTATTATATTAAGTGGTACTTTCCTAAAATTATTTTTTTTAAATGCGGTGTTTGTGCAGAAAGCGCAGTTGTATACGCATCCTCTTCCAGTCACAACTGGAAATTCATCTTTTTCTTCAATCGCACCTGTATATTGATTTACATCAATGAGTTCGTAAGGCACTTTTAATGTTTTGTTTAGATCAAAAGGGTTTCTTCTTTCATTAATGATTATCTCATTATCTTTTTTATATCCTATGCCTTTGACTTTTGACAAATCTCCATCTACATCTAGTGTTTCTGTAAGTTCAACTAATGTTTCTTCTCCATCTCCTATCACTACAAAATCTATGTTTTTATTTTTCAGCGTTTCATATGGTAGGACTGATGGATGAATGCCTCCAAATATTATTGTTATTCTTTTATTTGTCTTCTTAACAAAACGAGCTATTTCTAAAGCGAACTTTATTTGAAGACCAGTCATAGTGGTTATTAATATTCTTGGTTGATGAGCATCTTTAATAGCTTTCTTTAAGCTTTCTTTCCAGAATTTGTCAATCCTCTGATCTATAATCTTTACTTTATAACCTTTATTATAGGCTAGACTTACAGCGTACAGTAATCCGACAGGAACTCCTAAAAAAATTTTTTGTAAAAGAGTTTTTGGATACACTGCTATTAGTGTTGTTAATTCTTTTTTTGGCATTTATTGCTAAAGTTTCTCTTTGTTTTTTAAATATTTTATGTAAACAATTTTTTGTTTTGCATAACTACCACAAATCATATTAAAAGAAGAAATTTATTGCTGTTGGTATAAACTTTTACTGTTGAATCAAAATATTTTAAAGCAATTACACAATTATAATAATTCTTAATGAAAAAAGAGGATAAATTCAATATCTTGTTCGTTTCGACTACAAATATTCAGCCTTCTCTCTCTTTTGGCTACTTAATATCATATTTCAAGAAATATTCAGAATTGAGAGATGATTTTTGCTTTGAGATATTTGAATGTGAAAGATTGCTAGACATAATCATAACCTCTCCAAACGAGATAGTTAGAAAGGCAAAAAAATTTGATGTTGTCTGCTTTAGCACGATAACTGAGGATTATAATTTTATACTTAAAACATCCAAAGAGATACATGACGCTGCTTCATGCAAAATATTCTTTGGAGGACATCACATATCTGCTCTTCCAGAAAAACTGCCTTCATATGTAGATGTAGGTCTTATTGGCGAAGCCGAAGAAACATTCAAAGAACTGCTAGAACTTTTAGCGAGAGGAGAGTTCAAAACTAAGAATCTTAAGAATATTGACGGAATAGTCTATCATAACGCTAGGAAGACTATTATTACAAAGAAGAGGAAGATGATTTGGCCGCTGGACAATATTCCTCCTCCAGCAAGAGAATATTTTAGTCGACATCATCGGGGAAAAAAGTATTGGTATAGCATGGATGAGCTGGCAGGAAAGAGAGTTGGTGTTCTAAGCGCTTCAAGGGGTTGTCCATTCAGCTGCATCTTTTGCGACGCTAGTTTATTCTGGAACAACTCAATAAGATGGTTTAGCGAGGAGAGAATCGTTGATGAGATAAAAGAACTAATTGAGAAGTATGAAGTTGACCTGATAAAATTTAATGACAACCTAGGAATTTACAATAAAGAAAAGCTGAGAAAAGTTATAGAGTTGTTGAGAAAACAAGGGCTATTAAACAGATTTAAAGTGATAAAATACCAGTTGAGAGTTGACTTAATCGATGATGAACTGATAGAATTGC
Organism: Nanobdellota archaeon; assembly: GCA_018819065.1. Classification (GTDB taxonomy): domain Archaea; phylum Nanobdellota; class Nanobdellia; order Woesearchaeales. The sequence goes on from JAHJQL010000009.1 coordinate 23,568, forward strand.
TAAAAGTTTTTGGAGTTAGAGAAATCGCTTTAGGAATTGAAACGCAGAACAAGACGCTGTTGAAAGAATTAAAAGGAGGAAAAGTGACTCCGAATATGAATAAAAAAGTGATTCTAAAACTTCTAAAAAACGGTTTTTTTGTCTGGCCAGAAATAATCGTTGGAATACCTGGAGAAGACGAGCATTCATTAAGAGAGACTCTCAAAATAACCAACATTAAAGGCGTTTTAGATTATCACATAAGCCTATTAATACCCTACCCTGGAACTCCAATTTGGTCTTATGCAAAAGAAAAAGGATTGGTCAGCGATAATATGGACTGGGAAGAACTCAGATTGGAATTAAACGAGAAAACCATCAATATAAATGTTTTCCTTTCAACAATGGACAAACAGAAGTTTAAAGATATAATTAAGCCTTATCTTTCCAAGAATAAGAGAGTATTAACGGTCTCAAACGTAAAGAGCCGCTTTGTGAACGGACTTAAGCTTCTAGTAACTAACCCGCGAACTTTTTATAAAGTCATGAAAGAAATTTTATAAGAATAAATATGAAAATGAGCAAAAAAATACTTGTTAGCGTTGTCATACCAACATATAATAGGCAGCACTATCTAAAAAACTGTTTAGAAAGACTCGCAAACCAGACAATCTCGCAAAACTCATTCGAAGTAATTGTTGTTGATGATGGTTCAACGTGTGATATTTCTAGAGTCACAAATCAATTCTCAAACAGGATAAAAAACCTTTCTTTAATAAGAATAGAGGATAATACGGGAAAGCCTGGGTTTGTTCGAAATACAGGAGTAAAAAGAGCAAAAGGTGACGTGGTGGCATTTATTGATGATGACTGCATCGCAGCAATTGATTGGATTGAAAAAATAGTGTTTTACCACAAAAGATTTAGAAATATAAATGTTATTCAAGGATTGTTAGACAATGCTAATAAGAAGAATGTTTATGGTGTTTTGTGGAAATTCATTCTTGACCTAAACATCAATCAAAAGACGAGGCATTCGAAGTTAAAATATGATTACATCGATTTGCTTGGCACTGACAATCTATCTGTCAAAAAAAGAATATTTAATAAATTTGCTTTCAGCAACGATTTAAATGCTCGGGAAGACGAACTTTTCAGGTTGCAGTTAAAAAAATCATCTATTGATATATTATACATTCCAGGAATTGCAGTTAAACATGACTGCAGGAAAACCTTGTTCTCTTTTTTAAAACAGAATTTTATATACGGATCAGCAGATTTTTCAATGAAAAAATCATTCTCGAATGATAAGACTACGTCGCCTTCGCTGATGAACTTTGCCATCTTTAAATTGTTGTTTCAAAAACACGGATTTTCTAAGTGCATCAAGATGTTTGTTCTAATAATTCTTAAAAACGTGGCTTATTTAACGGGTTTTTTGCATCAGAAACTATTTGTAAGAGCTTAAAAAGAGGTTTCTTACCATGCTCATAAACTTTTTAAAAATGTACTTGTAAAAAGTAAAGCTTATATAACCATTTTTTAATGCATAGTGGGCCTGAAGAATCATGCCTTTGTTCTTCATTGCAAGCATTTCAGACCTCTTTATATTAGGAAGCGAAATTGTTAAATCATCGCCTAAAGCGCTAGGTGTAGTTGTTTCTTTTATTAAGTTATATTTCTGGCAAGTACTAAACATTGCAGAGCCAGGTATTGGAACAGCGAAATTCCAAGATATATAATCCAACAGGTTGTTTTTCAGAAGTTTTTTAGCGAATCTGTAAGTGTTGTTGCACATATCCAAGTCTTCATAACATAACCCATTCTCATCTTCCCACACGTTAAATATTATGAAGAACCCACCTATTTTAAGACCGTTTCTCTTGAGTATCTCACATGCTTTGACGACTTGTTTTAAATCTATATTCTTTCTTATGCCATCCAATGTTTTCTGGTTTGCACTCTCTATTCCCAGATGAACAAACCAAAAACCTGCCTTTCTGAGGTTTTTTCCAAGTTCTTCTGTGACGTTGCTGGCGTGTAGTTGACATTTCATGCTCAAGCCATTCAGATTGAGTTTTTGTATCTCTTCACATAAAGAATTCGCGTATTTCAATGAAACGTTTAACTCATCAGAGTAGTCATATATCTCTTTTATGCCGTGTTTTGTTACTAAAGTTCTTATTTCAGCAGCAACATTCTTCGGACTCCTGTTTCTAAACCATGGTTTTTTTGACTTCCAAACAGGACTAGAGCAAAAGTTGCAATCAAACGGGCAACCCCTAGATGAGATTATACACACATCAAGTGTTTGCTTCTTATAAAAATAGCCTTTATATCTTTTGAGATTAACCAAGTCCCAAGATGGAAACGGCAATTTGTTAATATTAGCCTGCAGTAACCTTTCATGATTCTTAAGTATTTTTTTTTCTTTTTTAAATGCAATACCTTTAACATTTTTCAAATCTTTAATCTGCCCTTTGAAGTAATGCACTAATTCGCTAAAAGTCTCTTCACCTTCACCAATTATGCATATATCGGCTCCTGCGAGTAACATATCGTCCGGATTTGAGGTAGGATAAACTCCTCCGCATACAATAATCATATCATGATATCTTTTTTTTAGCTCTTTTATCAACTGTATACTTATGTTTGAAGTGATATATGCTACAGATAAAGCTAAAATGTTTGGTTTTTCCTTTTCAATAACCTTAAGATATTTCTTGAGATAATAATCCCCTTCAAAGTAACTTACAAAAACGTCACTGTGATATTTTCTAACATAAGACATTAAGTATAACAAACCTAAATTTGGATAAAACCTGTGATCCTTGGTGCTGTTTTTTGTCAGCGGAGGATTTGCAAAAAGAATTTTCATCTTTGTATTCATATACTGTTTAAATAAGCATTTAATTTATAAATATTCTTTGTATTAACAATAGTCATGAAGCAAATTAGAGTGTCAGTTGTTGTATTGACAAGAAACAGGCCTCAATACTTGAGAACTTGTTTGGAAAGCATAAAAAAACAAGATTATCCTGAACAATCTTTTGAAGTCATTGTTGTTGATAATAATTCTTCAGAAGAAAACGCTGTTTTGAACAAAGAGATAGTCTCAAGAAATGGCTTTGCAAGATATATTTGTGAAAGCAAGATTGGTGTTTCATTTGCGAGAAATACAGGGGTTAAGCTGGCAAGATATGAATACGTAGCATTCATAGCGGATGATTATGAACTATCTGTTGATTATTTGGCTAGTGTGAATTCTTTGTTCCAAAAAAATAAGCACATCAATGTTTTGTGTTTTAACATAGTATCTGATGATAAAAAATCAATACAAAAAGTAAACCAGTATTATTATGAGACAAAGAGATTATTAGCAATCAAAGAAGAACAATCAATCACCAAGAAAATATTTTCTGCAAAACAAATCTCATTTGATGATAAACCTCATAAAGTACCTCATTATCCCGTTTCAGGAGCTGCAGTCATTAAAAAAACTGTGTTTGATAAAGCAGGTTTATTTGACGAAACATTCTTTTTGTGTGAAGACGTTGATTTTGGAATTAGACTTAACAAGAAAGGTATTTGTGCTTATTACTCCTCTGCTGTTAAGATAAAACAAAAAAACGAGGCAAATCTGTTCTTGAGCCTTAAGCGACAGTTCGTCTATGGAAAATTCTATGTTGTTCTAAAGAATCGCTGGTCGGACTATTCAAGAATTGTTCCAAGAAGCACTTTTGGATACATCTTTTTTCTGCTCTTGTCACCATTTATATCTTTGTGGAGGTGTAGTCTTAGCCGGAATCTAATGAAATTTCTTTTTTACTTTCTTTTCATTCTGTTGTTTGACATCACTTTTTTTTTAGGAGCGATTTTTCAATCATGTCGCGGGAAACTATAGATAATTTTTTATATCTAAATCAAAACAGTTTAATGCATGGGGGTTTTTAATGGTAAGGAGTGGAAGATTTTCTTCACTTTCTGGATTGTCTACTCAGCGTTTTCTATGTACATTACTTGGAATGAGAATACGCGGCTTGATTTGACTTTGGCTGTTGTTGAAGAGGGAAGGTTTTCCATAGATTCTTATTATAAGAATACTGGTGATAGGTCTTTTTTTAAAGGTCATTATTATACTGATAAGATGCCTGGGATGAGTTTTATAGACATTCCAGTCTATGTCGCTTTTAAATTCTTTTTTGGAACGCCTGAATTGCATTATCATCTGTACAATGTGGGTGTTACTGACTCGTGGCTGTTGTTTGTACTATTGAGCATAATATTTACTTCTGCATTATTTGGCTCTTTGTCAGTTGTGCTGGTCTATAAGATATCTGATTATTTCACGAATAAAGAATTGCACAGGAATCTCATAGTTATAGTTTATGGATTTGGCACACTGATATTTGTCTATTCAAGGTTCTTTTACGACCATGTTACGAGTGCATTCTTTGCTTTTTTATGTTTCTACCTGATATTTAAGATGAAATATGATAAGAACAGCAGGGATTATAGTTTTCTTGCAGGTCTGGCTGGTGGACTGGCGGTCTTAGTCTCGATTCCAAGCATATTTTTAGTGTTTGGTTGTTTTATCATGCTGATTCTCTTTAAATCTATTAGAAGAACTGCTTTATTCTTACTGGGCTTTGTTCTTGTAATGCTAATCCTTATGTTTTACAATAATTCTGCTTTTGGACACCCTCTGCATATGGGGTATGATTATCCTGATCCACAAGTAGTTAGCATGTACCCTGATGAGTGCAGAAGCCCAAAAACTTTTGAAGATAAAATTCATTGTGAAGCATTGGAGAAAAAGAATGGTGATATTTGCAACCAGTTAAGTGGTGTTGGGATTGATAAGTGCTTGTTTTTCATTGCCGAATATACAAAAAATAACTCTTTTTGTCAATCCATTAATGATTCTGACTGGAAAGCTTATTGTGATTCAATAATAGTTTTTGATCCTGATATTTGTGATGATATAAAAAATGAATCTATGAGAACCAGATGTGTTGGTTCAAGTCAGAAGTCTTCATCATACTTTTTAGGTGCTAGAATTAAGAATTTGCTTTATTTCTTCAAGCCTGATCGTTTAAATGTTATGATGAGATTGTTAGTTTTTCCTTACAGAGGCTTGTTCTTCTATTATCCAATTCTCATATTCTCAATAATAGGTTTATTTTTCATGTATAAATCATACAAGGTAGAAACTCTCTTGATTGTGCTATTCTTTTTGTCATTCCTGCTGTTAAACGCTCGGATATTTGCTTGGTGGGGTGGATTCTGCTTTGGTCCAAGACACTTGACTGCTTTGATGCCTTTTTTAATGATTCCTCTGCTTTTTTCCTTCAAGAAGATAAAGATGAATTACATTATACCTTTTATAGTTATATCATTATTCTTCAACCTTTTAAGCGTTCAATACCCTGAAGAAGCAGGTCTTGGGAAATCTGTTGATAATTTTATTCCATTCGGCAATCCTTTGTTTGAGCATTATTTACCTTCACTCTTAAAATATGGACCTAGGAGTACACTACTAGAGCAAGCGCTGAACTTTCAGTTTAAGCCGTTTGTTAATGTGGCTTTGTTATTGTTGATTATTTATTTTATCTGGAGAAAGAAATAACTAATATTTGAAGCATTTCTCATAGTAATCACACTGTCCACTACTCCACTTACACAGCGGGCCGGGCTTTTTTGAGTAGTCATCTATGTTTTTAGTCTTTGTTTTGCTGTGGATGTATTTGACTTCGCCGAGTGCTTCGTTTTCAAGCTTATCATCAACCATTATCAGCTGCTCTGCATGATTTAAGAAGTCTATTCCTACAAAGTTTGGTCTTTTTCCAGTTGCTTCTTTGTACATCAAAACGTACATGCCAAGCTGTAGTCTATATTCTGGAGTTATATGTGTCTTGCTTCCAGTCTTATAATCCAATATGACTACGTTGTCATTCTTTTCAAATATTGCATCGATGAATCCGCGAAGCTGATGATTATCTGACAAAAACTCTTTTTCTCTAATAGGTGTTAAGTGCTTGAATGCGTCTGAAAAGCTTCTTCCACTCTTTATTTGTTGGTGAAGCTTCTTTCTAAATCTACCAAACCATTTTTGAAGCGTGCTCTTCGTTTCAGAGTAGTAGGATTTTATCTTGCTTTCTTCCATGTCAAGCTCTAAGAATTCAGAATAGTTCTCTGCCCAAGTCTTGTCTAAGAGCCAAAACAAATGAACTCTCAAGTCATCTTCAGTTTGAATGGTTTTGTCAATGTCAAAGAATTTTTCAAGCACAGAATGAACAATTTTTCCCCTAATTAAATAAATGCTTGGCTTTGAGGGAAGCTCTTCAATATATCTGTAGTAATACTTCCTTGGACACTGCTTGTAAGTGTTTATGCTGCTTGGACTCTGTACTCTACTCATTTTCTATGTAAATCACTACTTTGCGATTCTTTATATTTGCTTCGCTTTTAAACTTTAGACTCTTGACATTAGAGCCCATCTCCATTGACTTTGCACCAACTTTGTTCTTTATATCATCAACAAAGGCTTCTAAATTCATGTCTGTCTTTAATCCAAGCTTTATCCTCTGCTCTTTTTTAAAGCCTGAATCCTTCCTCAACTGCTGTATTCTTCTGATTATCTCTCGCACAAAACCTTCCTTTTCAAGCTCTGGATTTGTAGTGATGTCAAGCAGAACTATTCCTCCTTTAAAATCAGCTATCTTTGTATCTTTTGGTTCAACCTTCTCAATCTCAAAATGATCTTTTCTTAGTTCAAAGGTCTTAATCTTTATCTTGTCTTGTGTCTTTAACAAGTCTTTTATCTTATCTTTTTCTTGGTTTATAAGCTCTGCAACGCTGCCTGTTTCTGTTCCAAAGTCTTTTCCAAGATTTCGAAAGTTGGGCTTTACTTTTAAGTCATATTCGATTTTGCCGTATACAACTTGTTTTACGTTGACCTGTTTTTTTAACAGGTGCTCTAAATGCTTTACCTTGTCTGTGACTTCTTTGTCAGCTTCAATGATTAGTTTTTTCAAAGGCCAGCGTACTCCAATCTCACTCTTATCCCTACATGAAAGAGCGGCTGCGATTACTTCCTGAACAACATCCATGTCTTCTTCTAACTTAAGGTTAGAGTTCTCTGCTTTTGGAAGTTCCTCTAAATGTATTGATGCTTTTAAGCCACGATTTAACTTCTTCATATTCTGATATATCTTCTCTGTTATGAAAGGAGAGATTGAGGCTATCAAGATTAGCGTTTTTGTCAAGCAATGGTTTATAATGCTTAAAGGATTCTTGTCATCAATCAACCTGTCTCTTATTAGTTGGACATAAGTTCTGCTTAAATCGTCAACCAAGAAATTCTGAACAACCCTGCCTGCAAGGTGTAAGTTGAAAGATTCTATATTCTCACTTACCTCTTTTATGGTGGTGTTTAATCTTGAAATTATCCACTTGTCTTCAAGTTCTTTTACGCTGAGCTTTTCAAGCTTGTCTGCTTGTGAAAGCACAAAGACGTGCAGGTTCCAAAGTGTGTTGAATACTTTTCCCATCTCATTTTTCACAGTTTCCATGTTAAACTTTTGAGTGCTTGAAGGATCAACATCCCAGCAGTAATAAAATCTTAAAGCGTCTGCACCAACCTCTTCTAATGCATCCTTTGCGCCAATAACGTTTCCAAGCGACTTGCTCATCTTCTCTGCGTTCTTGTCAAGAACCCAGCCAGGCATGGAGATTGTCTTGTAAGGCTCCTTGTTAAACACGGCAATACCACAGAACATTAAATGGTAGAACCACCCTCTAATCTGGTCTTGTGACTCATTAATCCTGCTTACAGGGTAATGTTCTTCAAAGAGTTTCTTGTTCTGAAAAGGATAGCCTAGTGATGCGAATGGTGCGCAGCCAGAGTCAAACCACACATCAAATATGTCATTTATGCGACTGACATTCTTTCCGCACTTACACTTTAGGTGTACATTGTTGACTGTGTGCAGGTCGAAGTTATCAGGAATTTTCTTAATACTTTTTTTCTTAAGTTCATCAAAAGAGCCTATCGTTATTACTTCTCCGCATTCACACTTCCAGATAGGAATTGGGATTCCCCAGTATCTCTGCCTTGAGAAGTTCCAGTCTTCAGCATTAGTTATCCAGTTTCTCAGGCGCTCTCTTGCAAACTCTGGTTGCCAATTGATATCTTCATTGGCTTTGAGCATCTTCTTCTTCACAGATTCAATCTTTAGGAACCACTGGTTGCTAAGCCTGAAAATCAGTGGAGCCTTGCATCTCCAACACAAAGGATATGAATGTTCAATAGTGGAGTAATGAAGCAGTCTTCCGGTTTTGTGAAGAACTTCAGATATTGCGTGATCTGCTTGTTTTACAAACTCTCCTTTGAACTGGCCAACTTCATCAGTGAATTTGCATTCATCATCAAGCGGGCTTATCATAGGAATATTATAATGAATACCAACCTCGTTGTCAGTTTTTCCATGGCCAGGGGCTGTGTGTACAAGGCCTGTTCCTTCCTCTACTGATACAAAGTGTTCATGAACATCTTTTGTAGAAATGCCTTTCTTTGCTCCAATCTTTGATGCTACACGCTCTTTTAAGATTGGAATTGAAGCATAAACTTTCAAAGCGTTTGGATTCTTGTCAAGCTCTCTTTGGATTGGAACATCAAGTATAGACTCGTACTTTGTGCCGACGAGTTTTTTTCCTTTGAAAGTTTCTAATACTTCAAACTTCACATCCAAGTCTTTTAAGGTTTTAAGACAGTTCTTCGCTAATATAAGGTTTCCATCCTTCTCAGTTTTCACTTTAACATAATCCTCGTCATCCTTACAGGCAATAGCAACGTTTGCAGGCAGAGTCCATGGAGTTGTTGTGTAGATTAATAGGTTGTCATCCTTTGTGCCTTTTACTTTGAACTTTATGAATATTGATGGGTCCCTAACATTTTTATACGAATCTGTTACTTCATAACCAGCAAGCGCTGTCTGACACTTTGGACACCAAAAAACCGGTTTTTTACCCTCATAAACCATATCCTTGTTCCAAAGAGTGTTAAAAGCCCACCAGGCAGATTCGATGTATGAATTATCATATGTCAGATATGGTTCTTTTGAAGAATAATAAGATCCAAGGTTGTCATAGACTTCCAACCACAAATCCTTGTTTAAAGCAGCGCTTTCTCTGCATATCTTCATGAATTTATCAACGCCAAGTTTTTCAATATCTTTCTTAGACTGAAGTTTTAACTTCTTTTCAACCATGTTTTCAATAGGCAAGCCGTGAGTGTCAAAGCCCGGCTGGAAAAAAACGTTTTTTCCCTTCATGAAATTCCATTTTATGTATAAATCCTTGTACACAGTATTTCTGATGTGACCAACGTGAGGAACATAGTTGGCGTAAGGAGGACCGTCAAGCAAGAAGTATTTTTCACCTTTAGAATTCTTCTTATTAAGCAGAGTTATCAAGCCTATCTTCTTCCAAAGAGCTTTAACCTCTTTTTCAACTTCGCAAAAATCAAATTTTTTCATAGTAAAACACCATTAACCTCGAGTTCTTTATATTGTTTTTGAATTTTGTTCTATTTTGAACAGGAAACTATTTAAAAAAGGTTTCTATTCAATAAAACATGAAGAGGGTCGCACTTAATCTCAAAGACAAGTCTAAATTAGCATATATGAAAAAGATAATTAAAGATAACAAATTAAATTTTGTGGTTAAAAACCCTGATTTTGTGATATCGCTTGGTGGTGATGGAACTTTCTTGATGAGTGAGCGAAAGTATCCAGGTGTTCCTAAACTAATAATTAGGGATAGCAAGACCTGCCATAAATGCGTTGGTATGAGTGAAGAAACTGTTCTTGAATTGATAAAGATGAACGAGTTTAATATCAAGGAAGAAATGATGCTAGAATCAAGTTTTAAAGATGAAAAAATAATTGCAGTCAATGATATAATTATTCGAAACAAATCACCAAACCAAGCAATCAGGCTTGATTTGCATGTTAATGACAGACAGACTCACGAGGAAGTTATTGGAGATGGTGTTGTAGTATCAACGCCTTTTGGTTCAACAGCTTATTTTAAATCCATAACCAGGAAAACTTTTGAAAAAGGAATTGGTGTTGCTTTTAGCAACTCTGTAAAAGAACACAAACCTTTAATGTTGGATGATGACTCGGTCTTAAAAGTACAGCTTGTAAGAGGTGATGCACAGATTGCAAGTGATAACAATCCGAAAATATTTATCCTTAAAGAAGGAAGTACTATAACAATAAAAAAGTCAAAGGAAACTGCAAAGATAATTATTATTAAAGGATTATGAATCTAAAAGAAAAAATATATAATTGTTAATTGCTGTTATGAATTAATATGATAAGGACAATCAAGAATGGATGCCCAATCTGCGGAGGAGACGTTAAAGGAGATGATGTTCATAAGTATTACTGTGAACACTGCAACATCCTTTTTAGCAAGTCAAGAGTTGCTAGAAAAGAAAAACAAGGGACTAAGGAAAGTCCAAAACCCCACTGCGTCGAGCGGGAGAAAGGATACTTGTACTTCATAGACAAACAAGGAGACATTTCAAGAGTTAAAATGGCTGAGAGCAGATCAGACAAGGGGTCAAAGAAGCACGAGAAAATAGTAAAAGTCGGCTTAAAAAAAGAGAAAGGATACTTATACTATTTAGACAAGGATGGCTGCATAGCAAGAAGTCCGATGAAGAGAGGAGGAAAAAATGGGAACTAAGCATAAAGAACAAAGAGTAGCATTATTTGTAGATGTTCAGAACATGTATTACTCAGCTATGAACCTTTACAAGGCAAAAGTAAACTTTACAAACATACTAAAAACAGCTGTTTCTGAAAGAAAACTTATAAGAGCATTTGCATACGTCATAGAAGCAGACATGAAAGGGGAAGATAAGTTTCATGAGCGACTCGAATTAATCGGCTTTGAAGTGAAGAGCAAGGAGCTGCAGACGTTTGTAGGAGGAGCAAAGAAAGGAGATTGGGATGTGGGAATTGCAATGGATGTCTTAAGGATGGCTCCAAAAGTAGACACTATAATCTTAGTCTCAGGAGATGGAGACTTTGCAGACCTGCTAAAATATGTGAAATCACTTGGATGCAGGGCAGAGGTTATATCATTTAAAAAGACAACTTCCTCAAAACTACTCGCAGAAACAGACGACTTTATAGATATGAGTTTGGATAAAAAGAAGTTTCTGATATGAAAACATGATTAAAAGAACGATATTCCTAATAATTGGAGTTATATTAGTACTTATAGGAATTGTGGGGCTGTTCTTGCCTTTAATCCAAGGAATACTGTTAATAATTGCAGGCCTCGTGTTTATAGGAAAATTTGAAAAAATAAAATTTATTGATGACTTGTTGGATTACTTAAAAAAACTTTTTAACAAAGTAAAAACTTATTTTCAAAAAAATTTATAAAAAGATGACTTTTAAACCTTTTAAGATGGTGATAAAATGTTGCATTTAACACAAGAAAATTTTGAAAAAGAGACGAAAAAAGGAAAAGTAGTTGTTGACTTCTGGGCAGAGTGGTGCGGACCCTGCAAGATGCTGGGACCTATATTTGAATCACTAAGTGCAGAGATGAAAGGAGTGAAGTTTGCCAAGGTCAACGTTGATGAAAACGAAGAACTATCAACAAAGTATGGTATTAGAGGAATTCCAACAATGATTCTGTTCAAAGACGGAAAAGAAGTTAGCAAACTAGTTGGAGCGCTGCCAAAAGAGAGTTTGAAGAAAAAAATAGAAGAATTGTTTAAGTAAGATTCAAATCAAAAAATAAAAATTATTTTTCTTATTTTTCTTATTCTCTTCTGTCAGATTCAAAAGAGTATTCTGGTCCAAAGCAACCATACGTGAATTTTGAATCGAGCTTTTTTCGTGCATCAAGTATGCTTTCTCTTGTCCATTTTGGAAGACTGCCGTTAAACTGCATTGGTCCAAGATAAGCTCTGTTCTCCCAGCCACGATTGCTTAAGAACTCATTTCCATCACTATATTCTTGATCTGAAAGTCCGATTGTTTTTAATACTGTGTTGTGTATTTCTTTTTCTTTTTCTTCAGTCCAACCAGAACCTGCTGTTCCTATCAGGATGTATCCTTTGTTATCAAAGTAGTTAATAAACTCAACTTTAACACGTGTTTCTTCTATTCCTGTAACATCTGAAACATATGCTTCGAGAGATGCATAGTCAAGGTTTTTGTCTATTGTTCGTTCAAAGACTTCTTTTGCAGTGTTTTTTGGTATTTTGTTTATGTTGAATGTCATGTACGCTGTCTGCGCAAGTATGAGTCCTGCAAGTCCTAATGTTTGCCAATTTTTCATTTTTTCACCTTTTTATTACTTTTTAGTGGTTATCATTGAAACTTGTTTATTAACTTTTCTATGTTATTTTTAATAAAAATAAGAAAATTTATAAGTATATTGTTATAATTGTTAAAAAATGGTCGAGATTGATAATATTGATAAAAAAATACTCTTTGAAATAGACAAGAATTCTCGAAGAAGCATAAAAGAGATAGCCAAAAAACTTGGCTTGAAGAGAGATACTGCAGCATATAGATTAAAGCAACTGGAAAAAAATAATGTTATAACAGGATACTACACAATAATAGACTACTCAAAATTAGGATATATGCTTGTAAGATTATACTTAAAATTTCAAAATACAACACCATCTCTTGAAGAAGAAATAATACAACATCTCATAGCAGAAAAATCATGTCTGACAATGTTTAAAGCAGAAGGAACATGGGATTTAGCGTCTGGATTTTTAGTAACTTCATTTTTAGAATTTAAAGATATACAAAAAAGATTACACAAAAAATATAGAAAAAACATAAATATCTACGAAGTGTCAATATTCTACGAATTTATACATTACCTAAAAAATTATCTTGTAGAAGAAAAACTTCGTGATTACAAAAAATTCTCAACAGGAAAATCAACTGGTGTGAAGTTTGACCAAACAGATATAAAACTTCTGCGAATGATTGCTCATAACTCCAGAATATCACTTCTTGAACTTGCATCAGGACTAAAACTAAGTTCAATGGCTGCAAGATATAGACTAAAACAACTTGAAAAAGAAAGCGTAATACTTGGATATCGTGCACTGATAAATCTCTCTACAATAAGATATGAATATTATAAAGTTGATATTGAACTTGAAGATATTAGCTGTTTAAAAGAACTTGAAGAATACGCAAAACAACATCCACATATAACATATGAAGACAAAACAATAGGTGGATTAGACTTTGAGTTTGACGTTGAGATTAAAAATGATGATGAATTCTACAAGCTAATAGCAACACTAAAAGAACGATTCTCTGGAATGATAAGAACATATAGATACTATAAAGCCAAAAAAATATACAAATATATTTATCTACCTGATGAGTAAAACAACAACTTTTTAAATCTGTCATCAAGACTAGTTATAATGTTCATCCACAACATAAACCCTGTTCTTGTAAAACTAGGATTTTTAGAGATAAGATACTACAGTTTAGTCTACATAATAGGATTTCTAGTCACATACTATATATTATTGAAACTAGCGAAAAAAAAGAAGATAAAAAACCTAACAAAAGAAGGAGTTGAGGACTTCATGATATATTTTATACTCGGATCAATAATTGGTGGTCGAGTACTGGATTTCTTGTTTTACAACCCTTCAGTTTTTTGGACTAATCCTTTGGAGATACTTTACATCTGGCATGGAGGAATGTCATTTCACGGAGGGCTAATCGGAGCAATAACTGGTGCATTCTTATTCATAAAAAAGCATAAAGTAGAGTTTTACGACTTAGCAGACATCATAGTGCTGCCATTATCATTCTTCTTATTCTTAGGTCGGATTGCAAACTTTATCAATGGAGAACTATGGGGCACAGTCACAAACGTCTCATGGTGCGTCAAATTCCAAGGAGTAGAAGACTGCAGGCACCCATCACAGCTATACGAAGCAGCAAAGAACCTCGCAATATTTGGATTCTTAATGTTTTTTAAGAAGAGAAAACTAAAGAAAGGAGTAATCTTCTGGAATTTTGTACTATTATATGGAGCACTTCGTTTTATAACTAATATTTGGAGAGAAGACTCACGATTCCTAGGGCTAAGTATGGGACAATATCTAAGCCTTGCAATGGTTATACTAGCAGGGATATACCTTTACAGGATAAACTCTGCTAAAACCAAAAAATAGATAAAGAAGTAAGTCATAGTAATGTTTATACTGGGGGGATTAACCTATGGAAGAGTTAAAATGCCGAGTGCATGGTCTTTCTTTTGCATCTACATGTAGTTGGTGCAGCGACCCTATATGCGAACAATGCCTTTTAGCCAACAATGGCAGGAAATACTGCGTTAGATGCTATATGAGGCTGACAAAGAACAGCGTAGCAGACTTCTTAGACAAAAAAAAGGAGCGATATGGCGAAAAGCCAACTGAGAAGATATTAAATATCGATCCATCACTTGACGAAGAAGAAGTTAAGAAAAGGCGAAAAATGCTAGACATAAGAGAAAAAGCGAAGTCAGTGCTGGGCAGAATCGAAAAACACCAATGACTTTAAAAGAGTGATAAAGTGATGAAGACACCAATAATAATAGTGAATTTCAAAGCCTACAAAGAAGGAACGGGCAGAAATGCTGTAAAGCTTGCAAAGATATGCGAAAAAGTCGCTAAAAAGACTAAGAAAAACATTGCAATCGCAGTCGAGGAAGTGGATATTCGCAATATAAGCTCTAAAGTTAAGATACCAGTTCTAAGCGAACACCTAGACTCAATAAGAGAAGGTGCTCACACAGGCAACAACTTAGCAGAAGCAATCAAGGAGAACGGGGCGTGGGGAACATTGCTAAACCACTCAGAAAACCGCTTAAGAATAGACCAACTGGAAGAAAGCATCAAACGAGCAAGAGAAGTAGGCTTAAAAACCGTTGTCTGCGCGAATAACTCTGAAATCGCAGAAGCAGTAGCCGCGTTTGAACCAGACATGATAGCAATTGAGCCACCAGAACTAATAGGTGGAGACATATCTGTAAGCACTGCAAAGCCACAAGTAATAACTGATACGATAAAAAAAGTCAAGAGAATAGCAAACATACCAGTGCTGTGCGGTGCAGGGATAAAAAGTGGTGCAGACGTAAAAAAAGCTATTAAACTAGGAGCAAAAGGAATACTCGTAGCCTCAGGCATAGTCAAAGCCAAAGACCCAGAAAAAGCATTAACAGAACTAGCAGACGCACTCTAGACGACGAGGACGTAAACTCGCTGAATTGAGCCGTAAGTGTTACCACCTTTCTTGATTTCTATGTCAAAAGCGTATTGTCCTTTAGAAGCAGTTTTTGGGACTTGTATTGATATAAGGCCGTGAACACGTTCGTTTACCTTGACAGCATTGTAAGTTATTGGAGCTCCACTTATAACTGCACTTAATGCATTTTTATCAGTTACACTAACATCAAAAGTTGCAGCGACGTCTCCTTCGTTCCAAAAACCGTAAGGGAACAATCCAGCTTTTTTCCTCTCAACGTTTAATCTGTTTCTTGGAACAACAACGAGGCTTCCATCATCCATGACTTGGTCAAGCTGCTCAATTGTGCGTTCATCAAGGTCGTTTTTAAAATCATAGCTAGTCTTAATAATCTTGGTGAATATATACATCCCAGCGCCAAACAAGACTAATGAAAGGATTATGACGACTAAGAAACTTGCTGCTAATTCAAAACCCTTCTTGTTCATCTTGAAAAATATGTTAAAAAAATTAATTGTTTTTTTACTCCATGTAATGGTACTCTTTGACAAGCAGCCATAAGAATAAGAACATCACAATAGCGCCTGCGATTATTATTGATATTCCATACCAGAAGTCTGTTGCAGTTGTTATCATCTTGTAAAAGCCGTAGCCCATAATGAATGTTCCAACCCATAAAAACTTGTCAAACACCAATTTCATAATTTCAAATTCCTGATCCTTAGACATGTGTTTCTTCATATAAACCACCTCATTTTTTGTTGTTTCATTTTCTTTTACCTCTTTAAATATTATAAATTATTATTCTTACGAAACTACCTCTACATAAAATTGTTTTGAATTAACCGAATTATTGTATTTATTTGTATCTGTTTTTCCTCTAAGTTCTACAGTGCAGAGATATTTTTCGCCAACAGGTACTGCTAAGTTCGGAATAAACTTCTTATCATCTTTTACAATTATTTGAAATCCTTGTGATTTCCCAATTCCAACTTCAAGATCAGTAGTTGTTAGATTAAAATATTTACCGCAGTCACTTGTAGCTGTAGCAAGTATAGCTCCACTAGCATCTATTTCTCCATATAGGAATGGTCGGAACAACAATTTATTAGTTACTGCTGATGTAACGGTGTTTTGAGTTTTCACATTGAAAAAACCCATTTTCATAATCCCTGTACCGCCACTTTTAACTTGTACTGTTTTATCTAATGTTATAGGGTTTCCAGCTGTCGCAGGGTTTTCTAGCTCTGCATTATCGATTGCTGTTGTGAATTGTCCTTGTCCTTTGGTTATTAGCCCTCTGATGAATCCAAGCCCCAGTCCTAGTACTGCCATTGCCATGACTAGAATTACTATTGCTTCAATGCTTAAATTTAAGGAACCTTTCTTATTTCTTAACCTCATGATTAATACACCTCTTTATTGTTCTAGGAGACGATGTTGACTTGGAATTGTCTGGATGCAAAGATATTACTACCATCATTGAATTTTAAAGTGCATATGGTTGTAGAACCAACACTAGATCCAGAAGCATTATCTTTAACTAATACTTCCCAACCCTTACCTTCTCCAATTCCTATTTTTTGAGGACCACTTTGAAATGTTATTGAGTTTGTACCATCTGGTTTACATTCTCCTGACAATATGGGTTGGGCATTAAGAAGTTCATTAGCTCCTCCGTTGTAGAACCCTATTTTCATCCTGCCAGTGCCTTTAGTCTTTACATTAACAGTCCTATCCACAGTCATTGGGTTATCGGCTGTCGCAGGGTTTTCTAGCTCTGCATTATCGATTGCTGTTGTGAATTGTCCTTGTCCTTTGGTTATGAGTCCTCTGATGAATCCAAGCCCTAGTCCCAGTATTGCCATTGCCATGACTAGAATTACTATTGCTTCAATGCTTAAATTTAAGGAACCTTTCTTATTTCTTAGTCTCATGATGAATACACCTCTTTAAATAATCTTATATATTCTTAGTTGTTTATATTTATTTATCATTTCGCTTTATATAATTTTCTATAATTTCAAGCTTTTTCAGGCTTAAAAACTCGCAAAGATAAAAATATAGTGGTCCCATCAACAGGTATGTTGCTTGCATCCACATGGGTGCGTGTATGCAGTCACAGAGCGGAAGACCTGGATAACTGCTGGTTGCCAGGTTCCTAAATCCAAAAACGTGGTATGCAAGCGTTTCAAGGGTTATTAGCAGCGACCAGTAAGCTATTATGTAAACAATTATCTTTTTTTCAGAGTTTGATTTATAGAACAGGTTAAACAAGACTACAGATCCAAAAAGCCCAATAGTCCATGCAAATAGCGTGAATAAGTTTATGCCCATAACTGACCAAAAACCAAGTTCGTAACTGTACTTGTTTGCAAATGACATGTAAATTATAATTATTAAGAATGCGAGAATAAGATTTTTGAATAGTTTTGCTCTTTTGGTAAAATATAAGTATGGAAATAATAGTATGAACAAAGCAAAAAGTATTATATCTGCGTGTGCTTTGAACGAGAATAGCAAGATAATTGTCAACAGTCCAATGCTTAAATCAATCCATTTAGTCAAAGTAAAGCCTTATACAAATAGTTAACTTTAAAATGTTTTCTGTCTTTTAATAATATTCATGGATAAACTATTATTTGGAACAGCTGGAATACCAATATCGACGCCTGACCACTCCACACTAAATGGTGTAAAGCACGTCAAGGCTTTAGGACTTGATGCTATGGAGCTGGAATTCGTCCACAGTATTAACATTTCAAGGGAAAAAGCGCCTGAGATAAGAGATGCTGCAAAAAAAGAAGGTGTTGTATTGACGTGTCATGCGCCTTACTTTATCAACCTTAACTCCTTGGAAAAGCCTAAGATTCACGCAAGCATTAACCGTATCCTGGAATCAGCGAGGATTACTCATCTCTGTGGTGGTTACAGTGTTTGTTTTCACGCAGGCTTTTATCTAAACATGGAGTCTGAAAAAGTCTATGCTAATATTAGAGATAGAATAAAAGAGATGAGGAAAACTTTGGATGATGAAGGTGTTGACCTTTGGCTAAGACCGGAGACAACAGGAAAGCAGTCGCAGTTTGCAGGCTTAAAAGAACTATTAAAGATAAGCTCGGAGATTCAAGGAGTCATGCCTGTAGTTGACTTTGCACACCTTCACGCAAGGACTGGTGGCAAAGAAAACACGACTGAAGAATTCAGACAAACACTCTTATCAGTTGAAAAATTCCTTGGAAAAGAAGGCTTAAAGAATATGCACATACACCTCTCAGGGATAAACTACACTGAAAAAGGAGAGCGAAACCACTTGGTTTTAGAAGAAAGCGATATGAACTATAAAGACCTCTTAAAAGTCTGGAAGGAATTTAAGATTGCAGGAGTTGTCATATGCGAGAGTCCAAATATAGAAGATGACGCGATGCTTCTAAAGAAAACTTTTTATCTTTGATTTTACTAATTATTATCTTACTTTTTCTTATAGAATTATATCTTTATTTAGGAGTGTATTTCTCTAGAACAACGTATAGAGGGTTTTCTCTTATCTGCGTTATTTTATCTGCACTGTTACTTACAGCTTCTTGCATCTTTTCTCCGATAAACGGAATGCTGTACATAATAAATTGTGCTACAAAATTATTCATACACCAACTCTTAAACAGTTCTTTTTTATATCCTAATCCTCCAAAGAAGTTTCTTGCGTCTGTTATCTTTGTGGAGAGATATTTTTCTTCTGATAACTCGTCTTGTTTAATCATTCTCATTTCTAGAGGGTTTTGGACAACCATATTCGTTCTTAGAGGATAATTTAGTGAATAATTATCAAGTGATGAAGTGTCTGTTAATATACTGGTTATGACTAATTCTTCTTTTTGATGAGTTGTTAATAGGTCTTTTAATTTCTCTTTTGTAAAATCGATGCTTCCAGATTTATTTTTGATTACAGGTTTAAATTCTAGTTTTACATCGTCAGATTCATTAAAACTAGTTTTGTAGTATTCAAATCTTATTTTTTCTGCGTTAGGATTCTCTTTTTTTAGTTGTTCATACATTCCTTCGACAATTTCATTTAAGTCTTTTCCATTTATTATTGCTTCATAAGAAAGATTGAGATTAGTGTTTGAATCTAGATACATTTTTTTTTGTAACTAAATTGTTTATATAAACTTTTCGTTGTTATTTATTGTTGAGTGGTGAATTTTTGTTATATTAAATCCACTTCATCTGACCTCACAGTTATTGTTCTTTGAGGATCTTTTTTTTGCATGTTGTTAATCTCAACAGCTTTCTTTGTTGATATTGGTCCGCAGCTTGGGCAGAGAAAGAATGCTCCGAATTTTCCTTCTTTTATGCTAAGAATTTCTTTGCACACACAAATCATCTCCGGAATATCTTCATTCTTATGAGCTGAGCAAACAGGGAATTTCTGCTTGTTCTTAATCACTGCTTGTCTTGAACAGAATAAACAATTAGTTGAGTTGCTCATAAAACTCTCTTTTTAATCACCTGTTTATAATGTTTATTGTAAAGTAATATAGCTTCTAAAATATCTGTTTTAAGAGGAAACTAATAGAAAGATTTATATATTATTTATGCTGTTTGAATATAATACATTAGAATTTTTTAAAAAAGGGGTATAAAATAAGGGGTGATAAATTTGGTTACATATCTAGAAATGACAGGCATGTCCTTAATGGATGTTTTAGGAACTTTGTGGTCGCAATTTTTGACGTTGCTTCCAGGATTGTTCGGTGCATTAATACTGCTGTTGATAGGTTACTTCTTAGGAGTATTATTTGAAGCAATCATTAAAGGAGCACTATTAAAAGCTGGGCTTGATGATTGGATTGAGAAGCATGAACGACACCACGCCATAGGAAAACTAAGCGTATCTGGTATTATAGGGATTGCAGCTAAGTGGTACATTTTTGTGCTATTCTTAATACCTGCATCAGCTCTAATTAGCATGGGATCATTATCAGCTTGGGTACACTCACTTGCAATGTGGCTACCAAAACTAATCGCAGGCGTTTTGCTGTTCTACTTTGGGCTAATACTAGCAGATATGGCAGAGACTGCAATCGAGTCACACAAGTTTAAATGGGCACACTTCTGGGGTGGATTTGCAAGAATAGTAATAATCTTGTTTGTGCTAGACATTGCTTTGAAGCAAATAGGTTTCAACATAGTAATGGCTGAAACAACCTACTTGATAATCTTAACAGGAATAGTCTTAGCATTAGCAATTGCAGTAGGAATAGGCTTTGGAAGTGCTTTAAAAGACGAAGCGAAAGGAATCTTAAAAAAGCTGAAATAAACTATTTTTTTATTTTTTTTTCTATCTTTTCTCAAACTCATAAAAACTGTTGTTTTCATATTTTCATATATTAATTTTCATATATTGATTTTAGAATAGTATAATTGTGTGATTCTTTATCATGATTCTTTATCCGGAAAAACAGCTGTTTTCTATTAAAAAAATATTTAAAGTGTCTTCTCATCTAAAGCTGTTATGGGAACTTTTGACAGGATATTATCTCACGACGAGTCGTTGATAAAGAATGAAAACGCGCTGGACTTCGACTTCATACCAAAGATAATTCCTCACAGAGAAAAAGAGCAGGAAGCAATAGCTCTCGTCATAAAGCCCTTGTTCATGAATAGGACTGGGAGAAACATATTCATCTACGGCTCTTCAGGGGTTGGAAAGACCCTGGCTGCAAAGCACGTGTTAAGAGAGCTAGAAGAAAAGACTGATGAGATAAGAGTGGTTTACGTTAATTGTTGGCAGCAAAACACTAGCTACAAAGTGTCGGTGTCAATATGTGAGCAGATAGGATACCGTTTTGTCCAAAACAAGAACACGACAGAGTTATTCCAGGTAATCGCGAGGATAATTAACGATTCATCAGCAGTATTCGTCTTTGACGAGGTTGACAAGGTTGAAGACACAGATTTTTTGTATCACCTCCTTGAGCAGATATACAAAAAAGCCATCCTGCTGATAACAAACTACGAGTCATGGATTTCTGACCTTGATGAACGGGTAAAATCCAGGCTGATGCCTGAACAGATGGAATTTAAGCAATACAACGCTTCAGAGACGGCATCAATACTAAAAGACCGGCTAAGATACGCATTCCCAGAAGATGTGTGGAGCGACGAAGCATTTGACTTGGTTGCAAAGAAAGCTGGAGAATTAAAAGATATCAGGCTAGGACTCTTTTTGCTAAAGGAATCAGCGTACGCAGCTGAGGATAAAGCCAAGAGGAAGATAGAGTTAGAAGACGTTAAAAAAGCCCTTTTAAAAGTAGATTCTTTCACCATAAAAAATAGTGCAGACCTAGAAGAAGAAACCAAGTCAATATACGACCTTGTAAAAGAGCATTCAGGCAAAAAGATAGGCGACCTCTTTGAACTATATCAGCAAAGAGGCGGAAAGTCCAGCTACAAGACATTTCAGCGAAAGATAGAGAAACTCTCAGAAAACAAGTTTGTAAAAACCACCAAGACAACTGGCAAAGGCGGAAACACGACGATTGTAGAGAAAAAGCTAACTGAGTTCTAAAACCAACCCACTGGACACACCCTAAAATGCCTCAAACCAACAAATTCTAAGCTTTAACACTGTTCAAGTGATGTTTCTCTTCACAACACTGGACATATTCGCGCCACGTATTTAAACAGTCAAATCAATTTTATTAGTTAGAGGTGATTTGAAAATGACAAACGAATTCATCGAAGAGTTATTTTACAAACAGATAAAAGAATTGACTAAAAGAACGGCAGACAGCTTTGATGTTCAACACAGCGACTCGTGGTTTTGAGGTGAGAAAATGATTGTAGAAGAAAAAACAGATGTATATTACCCAGAAACAATCGCGATGATAGTATTAGAACACAACCTTATAGAGCCTGAAGAACACCAAGAATTCCTAAGATACGTGCGAGGATTTTAGCATGTTTAGAAAAAAGAAATACCTGGACTGGAAAACCTACAAGAACAGAATTGATTTTTTAGATGTTTTTTACTGGCAGCAAGAAGTCAGAAAAGAGAATCTTAAAGGAATAATTTTTTAAATGCATAAGCTATCCTTTTATTCTATGAAAGTGTTGAATAAGGATGAGTTTATGAATAGTGAAAATCTTATGGTCAGAAGACTGCGTGATTCAATATTTATCTATCCAACAGACACAATTTATGGAATTGGATGTGACGCAACAAATGAAGAATTGGTAAACACCATAAGAATTGCAAAGAATCGCTTTGACATGCCATTCTCAGTGATTGCGCCTTCAAAGGAATGGATAGAAAAAAACTGTGCCATTGATGAAACAGCGAAGTCGTGGATTGAAAAGCTTCCAGGACCATACACACTCATATTAAGACTAAAAAACAAAGATGCAGTTGCAGAGAATGTCAATTTTGGCTCTGACTCTTTAGGAGTTAGAATACCAAATAACTGGTTTTCAGAAGTTGTTACAAAGATGGATGTTCCTATAATTACAACCTCTGCAAATGTTGCAGGACATGACTTTATGACTTCTCTGGATGATTTAGACCCTGTATTTAGAGAATACGTTGATTATGTCATTGAGCAAGGAGAGCTTAAAGGAAGACCATCAACACTAATATTTTTAAACAAGTCAAAAGTTGAAGTAAAAAAGAGATGAACTAATTAGAAAAAATCAAACTATTTTCTTGCCGGTATTCTTCTCAATTATGTGAATGACTTCAACAGGGCATGACTCGGCAGCTTCTTTATTATTCTCTAGTTCTGAATCATCAAACTCAATCTTTACTTCCTTAGCTTTCTCCTCACCTTTGATGTCAACCATCTTCCAGTTATTAGATATCGCTGCGCATGCACCACATCCAATGCAACCATCAATGTCATGCTGGATTTTGTATTTTCCTATTTCAACCACCTTTTTTTTTCTGATGATTTCTATAATTCTTTAAATATTTTTCTAGTACTCAACAATTGAAATCCCAGAATATTTATCATCATCGTCATCTTTGTCTTCTTTCTTTTCAGGAACACTATCATCTGAAAACATGTTAAACGTTCCAGAGCTAGCATCAGGAGTGCTGCTGTTGTCTGGACTTTCAGAGACGAACTTTGAGAGAAACTCAATCATCTTCTTAATATCCTCAACAGAATCATTTTTAGTATCGATTTCAAGTTTCATAGTAATACTGTTACTTTATGTGGTATTTATATTTTGCTGTAATACAACCTTTATCAAGTATCAAAAACTAAAGATTAGTTTTTGGAACTTCCCAAAAATCAATGATTTTTGATAAGGTTGATCAGGATAAAGCTCCCTAACGGTCGCGACGCAAAAAAGCGTCATGAAAAAACAAGAAAAATGAAAAAAATGATGGGCCTGGCCGGACTTGAACCGGCGACCTTCGCCGTTTTCAAAACCTTTTCGCGGTCTTGAACGAGTGTAAACGAAGTGAAAACCGCATTCCCCGTCAACGCTGAAAAGGGTTGTGTGAAGGCGACATCATCTGCGGACGAGGGGCTTGAGCCGATAGGCGAAACCCCTACAGTGTCAACGAATGTGTGTCGTTGGCCGCTAGACTACAGGCCCTTTGTTTTGTTGAGAAAAAGATGATTGGTTTAAATTCTTTTTGATAATACTTATAAAAATATTAGAGAAATAATCGTTGGTAATTTGCATATATTATCTTGCTTAGCTCTTCTGCGTCTAGTTTTTTTATCTCCGCAATTTTTTTAAGGCTTTCTTTGATGTGTGCTGGCTCGTTTCTCTTGATTTTCTCGTCGTGTGTTAGAAATGGAGAATCAGTTTCTGTTAATAGTTGATTTAGAGGACAAATATTTGTCATCTCTTGAAATTGTTGGCTTCTGACAACGTTTGTTGGAATTGACAAATACCATTTGTTCTTTATTATTCTTTCAACGAGTTGTTTGTTGCCTGAGAAACAATGCATCACGACTTTTCTTGCTTTTTTCTGCTCTAATAATTCTATTGTTTTAGCCTCTGCCCTTCTAGAATGTACTATTATTGGTATGTCTAACTCTTTTGCAAGGTCAATTGCTTTTGAGAAGCACTTCTTTTGTTTTTCAAAGTCGTTGTCGTGCTTCTTGTCAAGTCCAACTTCACCAATGGCAACTATGTTCCTCTTGTTTTTTCTAATGAATTCAATTTCTTCGTCAAACTTCTTCTCAGAAATCTTGTCGCACTCACAAGGGTAAAATCCCAGCGCTGCTTTTATCAGGTCGTGTTTTTTTGAAAGCTCTAGAACTTTCCTGTTTGTCTCTTTGTTTATGCCGTTGCAGATTATGGCTGTTACATTAGCTTGTTTTGCTCTTTTTAAAACTTCATCCAAGTCATCTTTGTAGTTTTCAAAATCTAGGTGAGCGTGTACGTCAACAATCATCATTTGTAGAAAAAAAGTTTTTGTTTATTTAAAACTTTCACTCACTTCTTTTTTATCTCCCTCTTGAAACTCTCTATTAGGTCAACAATGTATTTTCCTTCTTCTAGCCTGTATATTAATGGTTGCTTCTTAAACAGGCTTACCAAGTCTATCTCGTACTTTCCTGGTTTTAGAATGTTTATAGTCTCTATGTCAAGCACTATTGGTATTTCAGTATCTATTTGTGTTCCAAGAATGTCATAAACGTCTTGCTCTATCTGCTCTTTCTCTCTTCTTGAAAGCCTGATAATCTCTTCTTTTCGCTCTAAAGAAGACTTTTTAATGTAAAAAAACAGTTTTCCGCCGCATTTGCATCCTTGAAGAATCTCTGTAGAACCATCATCATACATTTGTCCGCATTTAACGCATTGGTGTGGAATTTCAAATCACCTTTTAGACTCCTGAGTTAATAACTGTATTCTTCCAGGATCCTGCTTTATCTCTTTTACTATTGATGCAGGTCCAATTATTGTAAATCCCTGTCTGCTGCCAAGAACTAGATTTAGAAATATTTGTCTTATCGCCTGCAAAACATCTTTTGTTTCTGAATTCTCAGGATTGACCACGCTAATCTCTATTCCTTTAAACTTATTATCAATCTCCTCCATTGTCCTGCTGATTAATTCAGCCTCTTCGTGGCTTTTCAATCTTCCTTCTAAAAGTATTATCTTCTCCTCTTTAACTATCTTTAATAATTTATTTATCCTCTTAACAGAGTTTAATCCTTGAATTTCTGTGTAGGGAACAAATTGTATTGTCAGCACTTTTTAACCTCTTTTTTATCCTGTAATCTTGAATAGTAGTTCATAAAACGCTTCAATGTTAGTTCCGTTTTTCGCGCTTATTCCTATGACTTCATATTGTGGAAATGCAGACTGGACTTTTTTAATGTCTGATTTCTTCAAATCAACCTTGTTTCCGACTAGAAGTACTGGTATGTTTCTTGCTTCAAGATTACCAATTATTGTGATGTTTACTTGTGTATAAGGATCTTTGGTTGAGTCAAGCACTACTATGACTGCGTCCATGTCATCAAGCCATTTAATAGCATCTATGACTCCTTTAGTTGCTTCTTTAGCTCTAATCTTTGCTTCTTTTTCTTTCAGACCTTCTTTTAAGAAGTCTTCATAGTCAATCTTCGTGGCTATACCTGGAGTATCAACTAGGTTAAAGGTTAGTTTTTTACCTCCACTCTTTATAGTGACTTCTTCTTTTATTTGAATTTCTCTGGTTTCGTGGGGGATATTAGAAACAGTACCCATCTCTTCACCAAGCCAGTCTAGACATATCTTGTTTGCAAGGGTTGTCTTTCCACCATTTGGAGGACCATATAAGCCTAGTTTGACTTGTTTTTTCCTTTTGAAAAAATTCTTAAAAAACTTGTTTATGAATCTTTGAAATAATCCTGTCATGTTCTTAACCGAAGAATGATTAAAGGTTTTAATATATAAAATTTATGTTTTTATCCAGATTGTTATTTAACGAATTTTTCCAACTCCAACAGTTATATTTCCATTCTCTTTCTTTATCACATGGTGGCCTTTTTGTTGGGATATGCTTCCAGATATGTTTACTGGCAGGAAAACTACGTGCGTCTTGTCCCTGTATGTTATTGCTATCTCAGAATTGTCTATGAGGTAAATTGTGTAATTCTCTCCATTGATATAATCAGGGATCTGGAATTGTTTTTTATAACCGTTCAAAGCAGAGTTGGCCATGTCAACCTCGTTTTTTATAACATTAGACACTTGTGTTGTTAGCCTGTCAGTTATTGCTTCAGACACATCAAGAGTCCTTTTTTGAACAACGACAAACGTTATTGTGAACACTAGCATCATGAAAGTCATCAAAAGCACGAATTCTGTGCTGGTTTGACCTTTTTTTAAGTAGTGACTTCTGAGATTAATACGTAATCACCCTTTGATTCAATTCTTATACTCATAAAACCATGATGAAAATCCGGCGATATACTGCCATTAGCATACCCTCCTTGAATTGGAACATTAGAAAAAAACACTCCTTCAGTAGTTCCTCTAGGAGTGTTGTAAGTTATTACTAGTTCATCATCAACAACATACGCGTTTGTTGCTGTAGTTGGAAAATCTGTTTGAATAGTAGTCCAAGAATTCTTCCCTATAGTGTATATGTCTTCTGCTTGGTTAACAATGTTGTTGCCAATCTTATTAACCTGACTAGCAGTCAATTTTTCATTTGACTCTTTCGAATAATTAAAGAACAACATACTGCCAGGAACAATTATTGCAAGAGCCAAAGCCAGTATGAATAAGTACTCAACAGCTATCTGACCTTTTTTACACCTCAACCTCTTATTCATATCAAAACCTCTTTTCAACACTAGATTTAACGATTATTATGATATATAAATATTCCTATCTGTTATTCCTGTCTTTATTCCTGTCTTTAAAAGCAAAACTTTTATTAATACTTGTAAAACACACTTAGCTGATAATGGTTAAATCAAGAAGAGACAGGCGCCTCGAAAGGTTACAAAAAAAATCTATGTTATCATTTTCAGAAAGCAAGAAGCCCGAATCATCCACACAATCAGATATATCGATGAAATCTAAGAAAAAAGGCAACTTCTTCTCGAGAATTTATGAGGATCATTATAAAAAACTAGTATTAATACCTATGCTGCTCTTGTTATTATCTTTCGTCGTTATAGGATTTAACATAGCAGAAACAGGCGACTTCATGAACAAAGCAGTCTCGCTAAAAGGTGGAATTACACTAACAATACCAACAATCACCCAAGAGATAGATTTCAAAGCGCTAGAATCAAATTTAAAATCAGATTTATCAAAGGGCGACTTGTCTGTCAGAGAGCTTTCAGAGTTTGGAGTGCAAAAAGGAGTAATTATAGAAGCATCTGGTGTGGAGGAAGATGAGCTATTGGCTTCAACAAAAAAAGCGGTTGGTGATTTTGGAGACTCATACTCGCTTGAAAACCTTGGTCCATCACTAGGGGCTAGTTTTTTTAAGCAGATGATGTTTGCAGTTATCTTAGCATTCATATTCATGGGCATAGTAGTTTTTCTATACTTCAAAACATTCGTGCCTAGCGTTGCAGTAATGCTTGCAGCGTTCTCAAACATAGTAATAGCACTTGCAGTCACAGACTTGCTTGGTATGAAGATAAGCGCTGCGGGAATCGCTGCTTTTCTAATGCTGATAGGTTATAGCGTTGATACAGATATACTATTAACAACGAGGGTTCTAAAAAGAAAAGAAGGAACACTCATGGAAAGAATTTATGGCGCTATGAAAACTGGCCTTACGATGAATATCACAACTATAGTGGCGGTAACTATTGCTTTAATAGTCACAAATTCAGATGTCATAGCTCAGATAATGACTATAATACTAATAGGTTTGATGGCAGACATAGTAAATACGTGGATACAAAACGTTGCAATACTAAGATACTACCTTGAAAAGAAAGGAATAAAAGAATGAGCAAAATAAAGAATATATTCACACATTGGAGAGTAATAATAGTGCTAGTCTTTCTTATTTTATCAGTTGCAAGTATAAGTCCAAATCCTTGGAATGAAGGAGCAACAATAAGATTTGTGGCAAAAAACAGCTCTGCAGCAATTGCAGGCATAGAAAATCCAACTTTTGGCGGAACACCTATGAGTAAGGAAACAATATTGTCAATAAACAATAAGCCAATAACAAATGCAAAAGATTATTTTGACTTCGTCACAGGTCTGCCGCCAAATAAAACTATAACTATAAGGTCTGATAAAGGATTTTACAAGTTAGTAACAAAGCCAGAATATAATATAACAATCCTGGACGAGACAGAACTAATAAGGGTGACTGAACAAGTCTTTAATGAAACACTAAACGAAACAGTTAACATAACCAGAGTCGAAGAAGTTCAAAAGGTTAAAAAAGATATAATAGGAACAGAAGACTTAGGGCTCGTAGTCTACGATGCACCAACCAATAACATAAGAAAAGGACTTGACTTGTCAGGTGGAACAAGAGTCATACTAAAACCAGAAGAAGAAGTCAACCAAGAAGAATTAGACTTAGTCGTTTCAAACATAAAAGAGCGATTAAACGTTTATGGATTAAGCGATATAATTGTTAGAACTACGAGTGATTTGGAAGGCAGCAAGTTCATACTAGTCGAAATTGCTGGTGCAAACAAAGAAGAAGTAAAAGAATTACTTGCAAAACAAGGAAAATTCGAGGCGAAAATAGGCTCAACCACCGTCTTTAAAGGCGGAGACGACATAAAATATGTTTGCAGAAGAGCAGAGTGCGCAGGAATAGACCCTAACTCTGCCTGTGGTCCTTCAGGAGACGGTTGGAACTGTAGATTCAGATTCAGCATATCACTAAGCACGGCTGCAGCGCAAAAACAAGCGGACACAACCAAGTATTTATCTGTAGTAACAGAAGGCTCTGACACCTACTTAAATGAGTCACTTGACTTATTCTTAGACGACCAAAAAGTTGATACTTTAAGAATCGGCTCAGAGCTCAAAGGAAACGCGGTGACTGAGATATCAATATCTGGAGGTGGCTTTGGCAGCAACCAACAATCAGCGATGGCTGACGCACTAAACAATATGAAAAAGCTGCAGACAGTTCTTGTGACCGGAAGCCTACCAGTCAAGCTAACAATAGTAAAAACAGACAGCATTTCTCCAATGCTAGGATCAGAATTCATAAAAAACGCTGTGCTAATAGGACTGCTTGCAATAGTTGCAGTTGTTGTGGTAGTTTTTATTGTCTACAAAAAACTAGTTATAGCACTGCCAATGGTAGTTACAATGATATCAGAAGCAATAATACTACTCGGATTTGCATCAATAATAGGCTGGAACCTTGACTTGGCAGCAATTGCAGGAATAATGGTTGCCATAGGAACAGGCGTAGATGATCAAATAGTCATAGCAGACGAAGTCTTAAGAGGAGAAAAAGGAGTGTTTATATCTTGGAAAGACAGAATAAAACATGCATTTTTCATAATCATGGCAGCATTCTTTGTAACAGTCGTTGCAATGATACCACTATGGTTTGCAGGCGTAGGAATACTCAAAGGCTTTGCACTAACAACAATTCTTGGAGTATCAATAGGAGTATTTATCACAAGGCCAGCGTATGCCTCAGTCGTGGAGATACTAAGCAAATAAACAGTTTAAAATTCTTTAAATGCTTCTTTTGCAGAAACTTTTTTCATAAGATTGTTCTCTTTTTTTATTTTTTAATAAATGAGCCTGCCAAAGAACAACCTTTATCAAGTATCAAAAACTAAAGATTAGTTTTTGGAACTTCCCAAAAATCAATGATTTTTGATAAGGTTGATCAGGATAAAGCTCCCTAAACGGTCACGACGCAAAAAAAGCGTCAAAAAAAGAAAAAATGGTGGGCCCGCCCGGATTTTCGTCTTCCCTCTTCGCAGGCTTGAGCGAAAGCGAAACCTGCTTTTCCCATCAACGCTGAAAAGGGTTGTCTCGAACCGGGGACCTTCGCCGTGTCGAGGCGACATCATCTGCGGACGGTTTTTGTTTCCTTTTTCCGAGGGACTTCGACGAAGTCGAATGTCGCTCTTCGGGATTAAGGAACGAAACCCTTAGCCGCTAGACTACAGGCCCAAGTAATATTCGAGACAACACAATATTTTATAAATATTATTGTTTTTTATTTTCATAATGACTTATTATGACTCAATTGCATCAGGATATGAGCAGTTGCACAGAAATGAACAGCTAAAAAAACTTTTACTTATAAAAAGCAACCTCGACTTAAAACCTGATGATTTAATGCTTGATGTTGGTTGCGGACAAGGTTTCTCAGCAGAGATTTTTGACTGCAAAATAATAGGACTTGATCCTTCCAGTAAACTGCTCAAAATGTGTCCTTTCAGGACGGTTGTTGGAGTTGCAGAGGAGATTCCTTTTCTAGACAACTATTTTGACATAGTCATATCTGTTACTGCAATTCACAACTTTAAAGATTACAAAAAAGGAATTTTAGAGATGAAGAGAGTTGGCAGCAGACTTTTTGTATTCTCTGTCTTGAAAAAATCAGCTCATATTAACAATATAAAAGAGTTAATTGCTGAACAGTTTAGAATTAATAAAATACTAGAGGAAGATAAAGACTTAATATTTTTTTGTGAGAAGTAGTTTTTTTATCAGATATTGTCTATTTAACGTCATCTTTATATATAAGTTAGTTCTATTAACATCTTGGTGATGCGTTATGTCTTTGGAATGTCCCATGTGTGGCTCATTAGATGTGTCTAAGAAAGGATTTCGTAAAAATAAATCAATGAA
>JAHJQL010000063.1 GCA_018819065.1 Nanobdellota archaeon
TACTACAAGAATCGAAAGTTTTTTGTAAAAACGATGTTATATGTGTCATGGTTTGTTTGGTAAACATAACCATGCACTTCTCCTATGTGCTTTTTTTCGAGCACTAAGGAGGAGTCATTTTCCAATCGGAGATACTGTAGTTATCTTTATATATTCGTCTAGATAACGTTTATCTTATGCAAAAGAGAATTATGATAGTAAAAAAGGAGAAATGCAACCCTTTGGGCTGCGGAGGCTATCTCTGCATTAGAGTTAGCCCTAGCAACCGCGCTGGAAAAGATGCAATAGTCAAATCTCCAGATGGAAAAGTGTCAGTTAATGAGGAGGTAATAACTGATGGTGATAGGATTGCAGCCAACAAATGTCCATTTGGCGCTTTGATGATGATAAATCTCCCAGAGGAACTCAAAAAAGATCCTATTCACAGGTATGGACAAAACGGGTTTGCACTCTACAACCTTCCAACACCACTTTTTGGTAAGGTGGTTGGGATAATTGGACGAAATGGGATTGGAAAAACAACAGCAATAAAAGTATTAGCAGGTGTATTAAAGCCTAATCTTGGAAGGATAAAAAAAGACAACTGTGAAGCTACACACGAAGAATTAATAAATTATTTCAAAGGAACAGAAGCACAAATATTTTTTGAGAAGAGAAAAAAAGGCGAGATAAAAATATCATACAAACCACAGCAAGTCGATATGATACCACAGCAATTCTCTGGAACTGTTAAGGAACTATTAAAAAAAGCTGATGAAAAAAAGATATTTGATGAAATAACCAAGAAACTAGAATTGACAAAGATACTTAACCACGACATAAAAAATATCTCTGGAGGGGAGCTTCAAAGAGTTGCAATCGCAGCAATCGTCATGAAAAAGGCAAACGTGTACTTCTTTGACGAACCAGCATCATACCTTGACATAAAGCAGCGCTTGAAGATATCAAAATTCATAAGAACACTTGCCGATGAGAAGACGGCAGTAATGGTCATAGAGCATGACTTGATAATATTAGATTACATGACTGACTTTGTACATTTAATGTATGGGAAGGAAGGTG
The DNA here is from genome assembly GCA_018819065.1 of Nanobdellota archaeon. Taxonomy (GTDB): domain Archaea; phylum Nanobdellota; class Nanobdellia; order Woesearchaeales. The sequence goes on from JAHJQL010000063.1 coordinate 1,063, forward strand.
CTTTTGGAGTTGTGTCTATGATAAAAACCACGAAAGCAGGAATAAATGTTTACTTGTCAGGATACTTAAAAGAAGAGAATGTCAGGTTTAGGGACCACGAGATAAAATTCTTGAAAAAACCTCCAACAACAAGAAGACTAAGTCATGAAATAGTTAAATGGTCTCCTTTAGAATACACGCAAGGGATATTTAATCTCAAAGTAAACGAAGGTGATGTTTGCAAAGGAGAAACAGTTGGAATACTTGGAGAGAATGGCATTGGAAAAACAACATTTGTCAGAATTCTTGCTGGTGACATAAAAACAAAGGACAAGATTGAAAAGCTAAAAATCTCTTATAAACCACAATACTTGCAGCCAAACGATGAATTGGTTGCTGTAACCTTAAGAAGAGCAATTGATAAGTATAGCTCATTGATAATAAACCCCTTAAACTTAAAAGATTTTTTCACAAGAAAATTAAATGAGCTCAGCGGCGGAGAAATTCAGAGAGTGATGATTGCAAAGTGTTTAGCTGAAGACTCAAACATGATTTTGATGGACGAACCATCAGCATACCTTGATGTGGAGCAGAGGCTTGAGATTTCAAAGGTGATAAAAGATGTCATGGAACAGACCGGAAAATCTGCATTGATAGTTGATCACGACTTATTGTTCTTAGACTACTTATCAGACAGGCTAATAGTTTTTGATGGTGAACCTGCAGTCTTTGGAGCTGTCAACGGACCATTTGACATGGAAAAAGGCATGAACTTGTTCCTAAAAGACATTTCACTAACTTTTCGAAGAGATGATGAGAACAACCGCCCAAGAGCGAATAAAGAAGGATCACAACTAGATGTTTCTCAAAAAGCGAAAGGAAAATTGTATTATCAATAAACAACTTTAATCTCCAGAAATAATTATCTGTCCATTATATGTTCCTGATGATAATTCTTTCCAGGTCAACACTTTAAAGGTTATCTCCTTATTCTCTTTTCGAGGAAGAACTCCAAGCACCTGAAAACTATTTGCTAATAGTCTGCTTGTTGCAAAATTATCTTCTGAATATAATATGTTTTGAATAGGTATTTTTTCTTCTCCTTTTGAGAGCTCTGTTCCCTTTACATTCAATTGAACATCCACGTTTCCTGTGTTCTTGACAATCACTGTTTTTTGTGTTGAATTTCCAGCCAAAACTTCAAATCCTAATGATGAAACACTGCTTATTGCTCTATGTTGTTTGTATTCAAACTCTGTGCTTTGTGAAACTTCTCTTCCATTTGCATTTACAACAACTTGTAATGTATAATTCTTTGGTTCTTCATAATACTCCATTGATATGTTGCCGCTAAACACAACGCCTGTTTTATTATTGCTAATAATCAATAGTTCAAATTCCTTGTTGCCAATCAAGGCTTTAGCACTCTGCACATCGCTGTTGTTGTCCTGGTCGTAAGTTTCAACCAAGACTTCGAATGTTCTTGTGTTACCGGCAACAGGATTTATCTGTATGCCTTCTTTTGATAAATCATCATCTGATAATATCTGTAATTTTTTTATTTTTGGAGGGTTCTTGGTTATGTTGACTTCTACATTGATGATTATTTCTGTTGAACTATTGTTTTCTATTGATTTGCCGCTGTCGTTGTTTTCATCAGAATAAAAAGTGGGTGTTGCTGCATAGAAATCTGCTGAGTTATTATTAGTGTCTTGATTGTCAATTCTTCTAAGGCTTTGTCCTTCACTAACTCCTTTATGAGGCGTTCCTTCATAAAAGCCCTGACCAATAATGCTTGCATTTCCCCAACCAACTGAATCAATTATGTTGCTACCATTTAGCAAAGCGACACCTGCATCAGAGTTAGTAAGGGTTATTGCTTCTTCATAATCAGCGTTTGGCCAGGAGGAATTATACTTGTCTAGGCTAAAACCAATGTCTGCTATCAACAAGTTTCCTCCTGCAGCGATTAAGAATCCCTGAGGGATTGTTGCATCAACTGCAGATGTCTTTGTAGCGATGATCCATTCAGAAACATTGACATCTTGATTACCGGCATTATACAATAATATTGCTTCTCCAATATTCTCAGAGTTAAAGGGGTTGTAAAGAACCTCTTTTATAACAACTTGCCCGCTAGCTTTTTGCATTAAAACAACAATCATAAATATTACTGTTAACAATTTGAAATTGATCATATTGTACTAATCACCCCTTAATAACCAAAACATTTTTTAGTTTGACAAGAATATTAATAAGAGTTACTAAACTTTTTTCGGAAAAAAATGGTGTCCAATCGTAAATCTCACAAAGAAATATTATTTAAAAAAGAAAGATTAGAAAAAACACTATTCATCGGAGCAGTTATTTTTCTTGCAGTCTTAGTGTTGATACTTCCTCTAAGAATGATTATATTCAACAATAACTATTATTATCAACAGTTTGAAAAAAATGATGTCTACGAAAAAATTAACGAGACAAATGCAAAAACTGTACTTGATAATCTCCTCTTATTCTTTCAAGACAAACAAGAATTAAAATATTTTGAAGAAAACGAGAAATCCCACTTAAAAGATGTCAAAGTACTACTTAATAAGTTCTTTTTCACGTTAGACTTATCATTGATACTTGTGCTATGTTTTTTTGCAGCACTAATATTTGTTGAAAGAGAACAGTTCTTAGATAACTTTTTTAAAATCCTGTTCTTAGGAGGATTAGTTTCTTTCTCTCTAATAATACTAATATTCTTAGCGTCTTTAAACTTTTCAATGACCTTTCAAGGATTTCATGAAGTATTCTTCCCACAAGGAAACTATACTTTCTCAGAAGTCTCGCTTTTAATAACACTCTTTCCAGCAGCGTTCTTTAAGGATTTCTTGCTAAAAATGTTGCTTGTAGCATTATCAATATCAATGGGTTTTATGGTACCACAGCTTTTGCTTAACAAGTTTAAGTAATTACTCTAAGAACGACCTCTGCTCTCTCCATCAACCACTCCTGTTGCGATTAAGTGAGCAATCCTCAAAGGTTCTGGAACGTTTGAATGAGTGCAGGTAATCTTTAACAACTCTTTAACATCTTTAATATTAATTTTCTCATATTGTACATAGACATTGTTGACCTTGACTGGCTTTTCTAGCTCTTCAATAATACTTTTATATCTTAACTTTCCAGCTTTATCCATTGCTTTGAAGAACTTTTTGTAATCAGGATAATCCCTTATAATGTTAATAACAGGCAAACCAGTTTTTTCTGACAATTCCTTAATGTTAATTATGTTAAAGCCGCCAACAGCGATACCATCAATAAAGATGAATTGTAGCTGGGGCTTAAACTTTGAATTGTTAATCATTAAAGCTATCTTTCTTGTCGCGTCAGTTCCGTCTTGTTTGACATAGCATGAAACAAGTCCGTCCATGAAATCTCCACCACGAAAAATTGTTCCAACAACCAGTACATTCAAACCTTTATTCTTCTTATCAAAAGGCCCATCATCAATGCCAATTATTCTAATTTGTCTTTTCATAGCGCTAAAAAATTGAGAAATTCATCTTGCAACAATGAGTGTGCTTGTTATCTTCACATTAGGCAGGGATCTGATTTTTTCCATTACAAAAGTTCCTGCTTCTTCAGGAGTCTTGGCTTCAATTTTTGCGATGATATCCCACTCTCCAAACAGTATATGTGCCTCTAATACTTTCTTATAGGAAAGAAGCTTATCAAGAATCTCTCGTTCGTCACGATCAAGCAAACTTATTAATACGTATGCAATCATTTTCTTACACCCCAAGCAATAGAACTGTTTTCTTGTTTTAAAAGGTTATTATTTTGTAATCTTCCTCGCAAAACTCAAGAACGCAGTGTGACCAAAATCTTTCATCTGAGGTCTTAATACTTGACCTTTAACAGTCCACTCCCGCTCAATTATCTCAACAGTTTTTTCATACAAAAAGTTTTCAGACAAGGACTTTACAAACAAGTCAACCTGGTTAATGTTTGGACTATACGAGACTAAGAATCCTCCCTTCTTTAATATCTTATCAGCAGTGTTTATACCTCTCCAAGGTTCAGTAACATCAAGAATAAATACATCTATATTTTTCTCTCTTACATTTTTAGAATCAAAAATATCCCCTTTTTTTATTTGAACATTCTTTAATTTTAGCGAGTTAACATTTTGTCTTGCAACCGCTAAATGTTCATCTTTAATATCATAACTAACCACTTTCTTAGCAATCACTCCAAGAAAACAAGCCAGAGCTCCAGAACCTGTACCTGCATCTAGAATAATTGATTCCTTATTAATGCCTGTATTTGCGATAATGGCGCCAATATCTTTAAGAGTGATTATTTGTGCAAGTCTTCTGATTTGTTTATAATTATCAATAAACGACGGGTTTAGAATTGTAAATTCTTCCTTTCCAACTTTCACAGAGTCATTCTTTAAATCATCTTTTTTAATAACACCATATTGAGTGCTATAATCCTTAGCATCATCAACTAAGTGTTTTTCAAATTTTGAAAGAAGAACAAGTCTATCATCAACAATAGTTTTTCTCTCTTTTTTAATAAGAAGTTTTTTTGCCATTTTAAAAAAAAGAGCAGGAGGAGGGACATTCAGTAAAACTGCATTTTTTTATGTGTGAAACACAGTTTCACATTCGAACCCCCAATCTAGCGCTCTGCAGGCGCTCGCCTTAGCCGTTTGGCCACTCCTGCGAATAAGAAAAATGAAACCACCTTTTTTTATAAATGTTACGACGTTTTAGTCAAGTACATAAGTAATGGGACAAGTTGAGTTTAAAAAGATGGTTGTCTAAAAATTGTTCTATGGCTTCTTGCATATCTTCTATTTTTTTGTAATGTGTTGAATTTGTAACGTTTGCACGAGTTATTTTCCAGCA
>JAHJQL010000001.1 GCA_018819065.1 Nanobdellota archaeon
AGAACAGGGAAACACAATACCACTCGACTCAGAAGGAGACAAGCTAAAAGATGGAGTTCTTAAAAATTACTATGACGAACTGTCAAACTTTCACCCACAACCAGCATTTGACGAATTCCTATTCCACAAACTAAAATCAGACCCCATAAAAGCACTCTCATACTACTTTTTTGCAAAAGGTGATTCTTTAAAACAAAAAACTGCAAGGAAGTTCTTGGAAAACTCTACACATTCACTCGAAAGACTAACAGAGCATTATTCAACTAAAGACGAATTAAAAAACCTTCATAACCTCAAAGAAGCAGAGATTGAACTGCTAAATGCTTAAAACTATACTTAAAACTTTTAATCGACAACTATAAATACTAATTATTTCTAAGAAGTTTTATGCCAAAGATTTCTGTTGATACGCCGCTTGCAGAAGTTACGCTTCGAAAGTATGAAAGTCCAAAAGGCAAGGATAAACGCGAACTAGTCAGAAAACTCTGCTTGTCACTTGGCCTCTTGCAGCCAGGAGACTCAAGAGATGTGGTGGTTGATATTATGCAGGTGATGCTTGAAGCAAAAAAAGAACTGACCAGCAAAGAAGTTGAAGAGCTGACAATCAAAAATCGAAAAAAACACAATCAGCCAATGCTTGGAATAGCACCTTCAAACATTAGAAGGCAACTGCTAAGAATAAGAGACTTATTCTTGGTTGAGAAGATTGCAAATAATTATCGGATAAAGGAGAACTCAAAAATCCTGCACTTATTTGAGGAGAACATAGAGAAGTATTATTTGAAATCAATATTAGACAGGGTAAAAGAATACTTAAAAGAAGTCGATAAGGAGTTTTAAAAATCTAAGCAGCCTTTAGCATCTCAGACTCTTCTTTTTTCTCAACACCTTCTTGCTGCTGTTCTAGTGTTTGGAGTGATTTATCAATGCTTTCCAAATCCTTGTTTAACTGTTGTATTCTCCTGCTTGACTCACGCTTTTGTTCAACCTTCTTAATCAACTTTTCAGTGTTGGAAATCTTATCATTCATATTAACAGTCGGATCTTCAATTTTTTTTAGCTGCTTATCAGTCTTCTTCCAGTCAAACATTTTTTCTTCTTTATACTTTGTCGCTTGAATCTTCTTCTTCCTGGCTATTAATTCCATCTTCTTAGTGGCGAAGTTAAGTGCTGCCCGTTTATCAACTGCCCACATCCTAAGCTCACTTCTCTTTGTCTCCGGAAGATACTTATTCTTGCTTCCCTTTTCCTCTTCCTTAGCAGATTTCTTCAAGTCTTTTTTTTCTTTCTTCTCCTCTTTATACTCTTTTTTAATGTCTTTTTTCTCAATGTCTAAAATCTGCTCTTCAGTCTTATCAAGCACTTCTTCCTGGTGAAGGTTTAACTCAATTGTTTTTGCAATTCCTGAGATTCTTTGAAGTAGCGGCTTTATGCGTTCCTCATACTGTTTATACCTATTCTGAATGGCTTCCAGCTTCAAAGGATCTTTTACCTTTTTTGCAAGTTTCTCTGCTTCCTTCATCGTCTTTTCAAACGACTCAGCAATTCGCAGAGTGCTCAAAAGCTCTCCAAGCCTTCTTAAAGCTTCTGAGTCGCTCTCCTCTTCCTTCTTTTCAATCTCATCCTCTTTTTGCTCTAACTGTTTTTCTTGTTGTAACAAGTGCTGCTGCATCTGATTAATTTTTTCATCTAACTCTAATCTTTGTCTTTGTTTCTTCTCATCTTTATTCTCTTTGCTGCCGGCTAGTTTTTGTTTTGTGGCTGTGCTTATTGTTAACTTTGGAAGTATCCACCACAACACACCAATTGAGAAAAATATCACTGCAAGAGACGCAATATCTGAGACCTGTGACAGGAGGTTCATGCTTACAGGGTTGTTTAGCAAAAAGTAACCTGCAATTATTGAAAGCGTCATACTGCTTGCTTTTGAATTGTTAAAAAAAGTGAATCTTGCAAGGAATGAGTGCATAAGAACAGATATTAATATCCAAAAAGCGACGATGTTAAGCCAGTCAGAGCCTGAAAAGCTGCTGCCGGCAAATAACGCGTCTGCAAGCCTGTTCATAGAAGGACCTAAAGATTCTATCAAGTCGCCTATTGGCAGAGTAAAATCCTGCATCATCTGTGCAGAAACAATTCCAACACTCGTTACACTTGTTAGAAACCAGATTATCTTGCGCATAAGTTTTTTGTGCATAGCGAATTATTTAAATTTATCCTTTGAAAAAAGCAGTTTTTCAAAGTCGACAACTTTATTGTTTTTCACAATAACTCCTTCTTTTTTTAGAATCTCAATCTTCTTTTTTATACCATGAGCAAAACCGCCAATCTCTCCGTTGCTCTTGACAACTCTGTGGCATGGAACAATCGGCGCATAAGGATTCTTTGCTCTAGAATCATTCTGATTCTTGGCATCCATCCTTACAAAACTGTAAGGATTGGATTTCATGGCCCTACCAACTGCACGGTAAGCCTTAGTTTTTGCAGCTTTTGCAAGCTCGCCATAAGTAGTCACTCTTCCTCTTGGAACCTGTCGCAGCAGAGAATAAATTTTTTCTTCAAAAGAGGTTGGCATCTTTTGACTAACTACCTCGTCACTTCATACGATTCAATTTCTTCTTTTAGCTTCTTTGCCTTAGTGTTCTTTTCAAAGTGGTTTCTTACAGGTTCAACCAGCTTATCAATGTATTTAGTGGTTGTGTTTTTTAAGTCCATCGGGTGAAGCTCTCCATTAGAATAAATCCTTTGCAGCTCTTCAAAACTTGCAATCTCGATGTCGCCGCCAAACTTTGCAGGTCTCTCGACTTTTATTGACTTGAATTTTTCAAAAACTATGTATTTGTTGTACTCCATAATCGGGTTTTCATGGATTTGTTTTTCAAGGCAGTAAGCCTTGTTTATCTTCCTCTTTATATCCTCTGGATTGTCAGTCATGAATATTGCAGAGTCAGGTTTTGACTTGCTCATCTTAAGGTCAATTACCCTGTCAATTGCGTCTTTTGAATCACTCACTGGTTGTCCGAGGCCTGCAAGCATGTGATGGCTCACAACCACAGGCTTATAATAGCCAAGCTTTGGTCCTATTTCTCTTGCCAGCATGTTCACCTTTCGCTGGTCCATTCCAAGCTGGCATACATCGGCCTTTAGGTAAAAAATGTCTGCTGCCTGCATGCAAGGATAGAGTATTTGTGAAGCCTGCATGACTTCTCCTTCTTTTCGACCCATTATCTGGCCGCACCTAACAATTCTATTAACGGTTGAGTTTCTCGCTATCTGCATTACTTTCTTCCAGTAATTATGATCATTAACCATGTCACTCACCCATACAAACTCAACGTTTTCAAGGTCCATGCCGCAGGCCTTCCAGACCTCTATAAAGTATTTTCCAACGTTTTGAATCTTCTCAAGGTCACCACCCATCTTGTTATTAGCCCACCCATGCCAGTCAGCGACGAGCATCTTGAAGTTTGCACCGGCTGCAGTCATCTTGTTAATGTTAATAGCTCTAAGAATTCCTTGGGCTATGTGCATGCGTCCAGAAGGCTCAAAACCATCATAAGCGACAAACTTTTTCTTTGTTTCAAGAAGATTTTGTAACTCTTCAACTGTAAGTATCTCTTCGCCCACCTGGCTTATTAGATTCATCCTTTGTTCGACATTCATAGAGAATCTAAAATAGTAGAAGTATTTAATGTTTTCGACCAAAAAATTATATAAAAAAAATTTGTAGGAGTTATTATCCTCTCCTTTCGTGTGGAAGAATCCTTTTGACGGTTATTGGTAGCACTCCTTCTTTAAACTCCAACTTAGCGATTTCCACAGGGTTGTACCTTAATTCCTCAATTCTTTTTGGTGTTAGCTTGATTAGGAAAGGTGCACCCATTGATATTTGAAGCGCTCGGCTTCCAATCATCCTGGCTATCTCGTACTTTGTGTATTCTCCATCATTAATTTTTATCTCAACCATTTTTTTCTACACCTCAAAATAGTTTTTAAGCTAAGAACTTTCTTAGTTCTTTACTCTTCTTTATAGCAATATCTATCATTTTCATGATTGATTCTTGTGTTAGTGGCTCTTCTCCTCCTTTTTGCATAGCGCATAAAGAGTCATCTTCTAAGATTGCGACTGTCAACCTTGCATCTGTGAGTTTTTCTTCAGAATATGTTGGGTCAACTAGGAATGTGTCGCCAATCTTTAGGATTGTTATTTCAATAGGTAGCTTTGAGATTGGAAGCTTCTTTTTTGAAATTTTCTTGTAATCAGGTACACCGTCTTTTAGCTCTGGAAACTTGGTGTCTTTTAATGCAGCCATTACTGCTAAAGCACCTATATCTATTAGGTTTCCATCCATGTTTATTGGTGCTATGTCAACATTAATCATCCACACTTTCTCCCCTGCTTCTATGCATAGTTTTTTTACGTCTATTGTTCCAGACTCCCTTATTCCCCTATCTATGACTCTTGCTATCTCTATTGATTCTTCACGTGGAGGACCTGATTCAAATTCAGGGTTTGATAAAGGGTATAGTTCTGCGCCTGTCATAAGTACACCTTCATCAAGTTTGTCAGGATAGGGTTTTCCAATATCTAGCTTGACACCTACAATTACTTCTGTGTCTCCACAAGTAACTCTTGCAGAGCCTTCAGCAGTTGATATTATACCTGTTTCAACAGTTATTTTTCTAAACTCATCATTCTTTCGTCCATCAATCCTGATGTTTTTGCTTAATGATTTTTCAATGTGATTCTTGAAATCTTTATTCATCTTTTTTTACCTCACTTATACTTATCCTTTAAAGCTTTTCTTTGTATCTCTGCAATCTTTTTAAGCGGCTCTTTAACCATCTCGAGTGCTTTTTTAAGGTTTTCTCTGCTGATATTTCCATCCATCTGAAGAAGTGTTATCTCTTCAGTGCTTGGAATCATCGCAACAGGTATGTCGGCCACATCTCCTCCTTCGTAAGCTTCCTCTGCATAGTCAAGATCGATTACGACTTGTTTATCAACAATTCCGCATGAAACTGCTGTAACCACGTCTTTCATTCTAATACCTGCATCTGCAAGTGCTATTGATGCAGCGCAAATCCCAGCGCATCTACTTCCAGCATCTGTCTGTGGTAGTTCAATGAATACATCCACGACTGCATTTGGGTAGTCTGTTAAATCAACAACTGGTAATAGTGCTGTCTTTGTAACCATTGAAATCTCTTTTGACCGCCTGCTTGGACCAGGTCTAACCCTTTCGCCTGCGCCTGAGAATGGCATCATGTTATAGTTGCATCTGAGCACTCCAGTCTTTGGATCTTGCATTGATTTTGGAAATAATTCTTTTGGACCGTAGACTGCTGCGTATGCTGAAGTCTTTCCAATCCTAAAATACCCTGATCCGTCGGCTTTTTTTATAACGCCAGCTTTAGCCTCTATTTCTCTTGTCTCGTCAAATTTTCTTCCGTCTAATCTTTTATTGTAAGCCATTATTGTTCACCTTGTGATTCATCATCTTCTTTTTTTGTTCTTTCTTCCTTTGGTTTTTCTTCTTTTGTTTCTTTCTTGAACTCCTTGTTTTTTATCTCTATCTTGTTTTTGTCAAGGTAAGATTTTATTTCTTCAGTCAATCCATTTTTGTGGGCTTCTCTCTCAATCTTTCTTATGGTGTTGACTGTGATGACTTCTTGTTCTGGCTCTCCTTCAATCCATATTAACCCGTTTTGACCAACTGTTATCTTGCAGCCAGTAGTATCTTTTATCATTGAGACCATTGAGCCTTGTTTTCCAATAATTCTTGGAACCTTTGTAGGGCTCACACTAATTATTCTTCCGCCGTAAAGCTTTCTAAGACCTGGTCCTTTCATTGTGAAATCAACTAGGTTTTGAGAAGTAACCCTTATTATTTTTCCAACGACGTAGTCGTCTAATGCGAAGAATTTTGAAAGGTCTGCACCTTTTTGTATGTAGTCAAAGGATGCTTCTTGTAGTGGTAGCACTGCTGTGTATGCACTGTTTATGTCAATTCTCCAGCCACTCATTAATATATCAATAACTCTTCCAATTACTGTGTCATTTCTACTTGGCAAATACTTGCCTGATAGTGCTATTGTCTTTAGAACTTTTCCATCTACTGACAATAATCCCACCTTATCGGCTAGTATGTTATCTTTGTGTCTGTAAGTTCCTGTGCTTGGAAGAAAATCCATTCCTTCTGCGATTATCTCTCCAGGAACCACTATGTCTTTGTCGTTAACTAATAATTTTCCCATTGTTGTTTTCACCTTTTCACTTAATTGTTAAATCTGTTTTTTTCTTTAATTTTCAAAAATCTCATTTTTCACTTAAGATTTTTGTGTCGATGTTTCCGTGCGTCTCTTTGTTAAGTTCGTCAAAGAACTCGTTTTGAAGACCTGCAGGTATCTCTACTACTGCAAACCAAGAACCATCATTCATCCACTCTTCTTTTTTAATATGCCCAAAATGTTGTACTCGTCCGTAGAGTCTTGATGCATATTGTGATGGTATTATTAATTGTATTTCTTTTCTTGCGAATCGAATGGGTAGTATTGGCATTAGCTTCTTTATGATATCTTCCACTTGGTCTTCTGGTTTTTTGAATTCATCAATGTGTATCTTTCCTTGCGAGAACGCATTTTCGATTCTCGTGGCTGGATGAGGAAGCTTGGTTTTTGGGTCGATGCCGTTTCTATGAATCATATCAATTATTCTTTTCTTCTTGTCAGCCCTGACTTTGTCGCGGTATTCTGATGATAGCTGTATATCTCCTTCTTTTAGAATCTTTGTTGCAATCTCTAGTGGGTCATTTGTTCCAAAAACTTTTTTCAGCTCAACTTCAGATGCAAGCAATCCTTTGTTTGCATCAACAAATATTTGTTGTGCCTTTAAGATTTCTCTAATATCCACTTCTTTTTTGTTCTTTAAATCAATCGCTAAGTCAGGATCTACAACTATCTCAAACGTCTGTCCGTGAGTTTTTAGTTTCGCGGTGTTGATATCAATCTTTTGATAATCGAATAATTGTTGTCCCTTCATGATTTATCCTCCGGAAAATCATGTCGCTCGAAATTCTTTGAATTTCGTTGCTTCATAATTTCCCTCCCGTAATCTTATTAAAAATCTCAACAGAGATTTTGTTGGGGTTTAATACCCCGACCTTCAGGTTGAGATTTTTAATCCCAAAAATTCGACTTTTAAGATAGTCGAGCGTAATACCCTGACCTTTAGGTCGGGGATAGCCGACTATCGTCGAATTTTTGTTATAATAAAAAGCTGAAGAAGAAAAAAGATGTTCCGTTTTATTTTAAAGAAAGATTAAGGATGAAAGAGAAAATGGAACAGCCTGAATCCAAAAAAGTTTATAATCTTCGTAAAATTACGGTTGAACCGGTGTTTGGAAA
>JAHJQL010000064.1 GCA_018819065.1 Nanobdellota archaeon
CAATCGAGAGTAAAAGCTTAACAGCCCTTTCCAACAAGACTCTATTTCGAATAGAGTCTATTTGTGGGTTGAGCCGAATATTTGGCTCTCCCATAAAATTCTATAAGAATAACGACTTAAAGTATTTATTGGATGAAGCCGAAAATTACAAAAATAGGAATTTTTGAATTCTAAAAAACTTATTTTTTGAAAATATCAAAACATTATTTGGTGTATTCTTTGACAACAACCATAATCTTTTGCATGTCTGCGTTGCTAACCGTCAAAGTGTAGCCTTGCAAAATAACCTTTAATTCAGCAATAGAAGAAGGCAACAAATCCACTATCTTATGAATAAAATTGTCTTTTAATCTTGTTATGTTTAAACCTTGAAGTTTCTTGATTAGTTCAAGTGCGTCCTTATGCGACAATTTAGCAAAGTCATTAAGATACTCCTCTGTCTTGTTACCTCTAAATGTGAGGTCGCCATCCCTCTTTCTTATGGCTGCAAGCTCATGCTTTAACTCCACTATGTTTATTGGTAACTTTTCCAAAACTTCTGGCTTTGACATTTTTTAAAACCTCTGATTTTCTATTCTATTTTTTTTAAGTGTACTGGATGGACTATTAGAGTCTTCTCCTTCTCAAAATCCTTTATCTTAATCCTGTAGCAGTCTCCGCTCTTGCCAACTACAAGTCCTGTTTTTCCATGAAATCTCAAATGATACATCCCCTTTTGATATGCGGAATCTGCTTTAAGAGCAACCTTGTCGCCTTCCTTAAAGTTTTGGAGAAAACTTCTTATTCTTACCCTGCTAGGCTCCCTAATAGATTTTCGAAGCTTGTTTCTGCTCTTATTCATCAAACTACCGATTCGCTTTACCATGACGACAAAGAAAAAAAGATTAATTTATAAAACTTTCCAAAAGAAATGACAAGAATATCAAAAAAAAAATTATTTCTTAGGTTTAGCATCTGATTTAGGAGCACCCTTAGCATCAGCTGGTGCTTCAACTGGTAATAGCTTGCTTATCACGTCTTCGTGAACCTCTGCTTCTCTTAGCTTTGCAACAATTGCGCTTCTCTCTTTTCCTTGCATTGCACCAATTATCTCTTTAGCTTTCGCCTCTTCTTTTGCGTGCTTAGCTTCTAAGTCTGCTTGCAAGTGTTTTCTCTCTTCTGCTAGTTGTTTTCTCTCTTCTTCTGAAAGGTCAGTCTTTCCTGATAATATCTGCTCGTCAAAGTCTCCTTTGTTAATCAGCTTTATCGCTTCAGAAGCCTTGACACCCTCTACTTTTACACCCATAGAGTTACAGGTTCCGACTATCTCTTTTACCTTGTCTTTAAGGGTTTTTCCTAAAAGAGCGTCTTCTTTCATCTTAGCAATCTTTATTATCTGCTCAATGACTAAGTCTGCGACTAGCTCCTCTTGAGGTCTTCCAGACCCTTTCTGGACTCCAGCCTCTTTTAGTATGAGTGCTGAAGCAGGCGGTGTTCCAACGCTTATAGAAAATGCTTTGGTGGAAGGGTCAACCTCCACTGTGACTGGCACTTGCATGCCTTTGAATGAATCTGTTTTTTTATTTATCTCAGCAATCACTTGTCCTATGTTTACTCCAAGTGGTCCTAGAGCTGGACCAAGAGGTGGTGCAGCTGTTGCTTTTCCGCCCTCAATCAACACTTGAATTTTCTGCTTTGCCATTAGTCATGTGGAAAAGTTATTTGTTTATAAAGATTACTGTTGGCCTTAATTCCGACAGTCTGTAACAAAAGATTTAAATATAAATACTTAACTATTGTTAACTAGGTGATGTATTATGTGTATGAAATGGTTTGAAAAAAACAATATTTGGGCGACGATACCGCTACGTATAGCACTAGCAGTATTATTTATTGCGCATGGAGCATCCAAGTTATTTGGAGGACTCGAAGGTACAGCAGGATTTTTTGATAAAATAGGCATACCATTAGCATTCTTCTTTGCAGTAGTTGTAGGAATAGTTGAATTTGGTGGAGGAATACTCTTGTTACTTGGATTATTCACAAGATACTCTGCAGCACTACTAAGCATAGTGATGATTGTTGCAATACTTACAGCACATCTTGGAGGCGGATATGAACTTGCCATGATGGGCCTTGGAGGAAGTCTAGCATTATTATTCATGGGTGCAGGAAAATGTTCTCTTGATGAGAAATGCAAAGATTGGTGCAAGAAAAAGAAAAATTAATTTTTATTTTTTTTTATTTTTTAATTTCAAACAAAATTATGATTTTCTATAAAAAAATATAAACAACTAGTTATTATTAGCAATTATGAACATAGCAATAGTCTGCTCAAAGAGTGATGAAGCAAGCAAGAACATACACTCATTCTTAGTTGGCATGATAAAGCCAAGGATGGGCGAGCATGAAGTATCGCTACACTTGATGGACGAAGAATCAGTTTTTCTCGAAGGTATTGATAAAAAACTTGGTTGTGACTTTGTAATATTTGCGACAAAACATCAGAGCAAGTCAGGAGTACACTCACTAAGCGTTCACATACAAGGCAACTGGGGAGAAGCGGGTATGGGTGGAAAAAATAGAGAATTAGGAATTGCACCTGCAGGCTGGCTCAAAGAAGGATTAAAGCTGCTTGAAAAAAAAGCAGCGAGCATGCACTATGAAGCGATACAGGAATGCACCCACCATGGACCATACTTAGAAGTGCCTTCAATGTTTGTCGAGATAGGCTCATCAATAGAAGAATGGAATAATAAAGAAGCCGGAAGAGTCATTGCAGAGACTATTATTGAGCTTTTAGAGATGAAAATACCAAATTACAAAACAGCAGTTGGGATAGGAGGAATTCATCATACACCAAACTTTAAGAAGATAATGCTTGAGAGCAATATTGCAGTAGGACATGTATGCCCAAAATATAACCTACAGAATCTTGACAAAAAGATGATACAGCAAGCACTAGAAAAAACAGTTCCAAAAGCAAACCTAGTTATCGTCGACTGGAAAGGTGTAGGAGAATACAAAGAAAAAATAAAAGAAATGCTTGAAGAGATTGGTGTTAAGTTCAAGAAGACAAAATCAAAAGATTTTGAATCTTGAACAAAAAAAACAGTTCAAGAAGACAAAATCGAAAGATTTTGAATCTTGAACAAAAAAAATAGTTCAAGAAAACGAAAGATTACTAAAAAAAATTATTATTCTGAAATAGAGTCGTCATCGTCTCTTCTGATAACTTTTACAGCATCCATTTTTACAGTTATTGGAATTGGAACTGCTGCTTCTAATAGTTCTACAACGACGTCTCCTTTTTGCTTGTCAACTCTTGTAATCTTGCACTTCTCTCTCTTGAAAGGTCCTGATATTATTTCTGCAATGTCATTCTTTTGTATGTTAACTTCTTTTTTGACCTGCTCAAGCATGTGTTCTATCTCTTTGTAGTTAACAATGTTTGGGAGAACGCCTCTTGAATATGGTATACCATAAGCTGACTGTTCAGCGCTGTTCCTATCCAATGCTTCTATGAATATGTATCCTCTCATGCCATGAGGTCTTATGACTGAGTAAACTTCCAATCCTTTTCTCTCAGCGTTGCTGACTAGAAAAGACATCACTTGATCTTCTCTATTTGCAGTGGTTCTCACCGCGAATATCTGCGTCTTAGGACTGTCTAATTTTTCTTCCTTTACAACTTCTTCTTTTATTTCAGCTTTGAGATACTCATCTTTTTCCTTTACTTCTTCTTGAGTCATCGCTCCTTTAATCTTTATCTCAGGAGCCAAACTTCTTTGTCCGTTTGTTTTATTGTCGTCTGCCATTTTCATGAAAATAATAACTGATTAAATAGGTGCAGCAAGAATCCTATAAATCCTAAAACTGCTATTCCTAAAGCGGATGCTTTTACAACTGTTTTGTACTCTGCCTTATCAGGTTTCTTTGTAACCCGCAAGACTCTCCAACAATGCATCATATAATTTTTAAATCTTGAAAAATCCATTTTTTAATTTACGAACTCTATGCCTAACTCTGATTCTATTTCTTTTTTCTTATAAGCTGACTTAGCTCGCCCTCCTATTATCTGTGTACTTTTGACGCCTGTCACTATTAACATGACTCTGATTGTTCCTTCAAGGTCTTCTGATATTTGTGCTCCCCAAATTATTCTTGCATCCTCATCTAGTTTTGATGATATTGCTTCAACAACTCTCTTTGCCTCTGCAAGTGTCATGTCAGTTCCACCTGCAACGTTTATCAAAGCACCGTTTGCACCTGTAACATCAACATCAAGCAACGGGTTGTTTAGCGCTTTTTCAACTGCTTCTTCTGCCCTATTTTCAGTATCACTTTCTCCAACTCCAATGAGTGCTACTCCTCCATTGCCCATGACTGCTCTTATATCTGCAAAGTCTAAGTTTACAAGTCCTGCTTTTGTGACGAGCTCAGCTATTCCTTTAACAGAGTTTGTCAGTATCTCATCTGCGACTTTAAAGGCTGTGTGAAGCGGCAGGTCTGGTGCAAACTCTATTAGCTTGTCGTTTGGAATGACTATTAGCGTGTCTACGTTTCGCTCAAGCTTTTCAAGACCCATGACTGCGTTTTCGTATCTTCTGTTTCCTTCCATTGCAAAAGGCAAGGTCACAACTCCAACCGTCAAAGCACCCATCTTCTTTGCAATCTCAGCAATGACTGGAGCACTTCCAGTTCCTGTTCCTCCTCCAAGACCACAAGTGATAAATATCATGTCTGCACCTGCAAGAGCTTGTTTTATTTCATGTTCTGATTCGTGAGCTGCTTCCTCTCCAACTTTTGGAATGGAACCGGCCCCAAGGCCTTTTGTCAAGTCTTTTCCAATAAGTATCTTTTTATCAGCTGTTGTGTAAAGTAAGTCTTGAGCATCAGTATTTATCGCTATTGTTTCTGCGCCTGAAATACCTACTTCAGCCATTCTGTTTATAGTATTATTGCCTGCTCCTCCAGCACCTATTACTTTTATCTTGGCTTTCTGTTTTGAGAGTATCTCCTCAAGTTCAGCGTCCAATTGATTTTTTAATCTTTTTTCACCGATTTCTACTGCCATATTAAACCTCCCAACATAATTCTTATGAGGTAGTTACTACTTTCTAAAGTATATAAATTTATTGTTTTACAGCCTGCTTTTTCTTCACGACATAATCAAATGTTTCCACGCCAGTTTTCTCTTTTGCTTTTTCTTCAAAAAGCTTTTTTAACTGATCTGGAAGCGAGTGCTCTAAGACTATCACTGCCTTTTTGTCTTTAACACTTAAAGAGTCATAGTGGATGCCAATTATTTTTATTATTGATTCAAGCTTGTCCTTGTCATCAGTGACTATTTTTTTGATTTCTATCTCGTATGATATATCCCTGCTTGCCAGTGGATGGTTGAAATCAACAATTATTCTTCCGCCGCTAACGCTTCTTATAATTCCAAACATATCGTCAATATTAACTTCTAATCCAGTGTATGGAACGATGTCTTGCTGCTTGAAAACTTTAAGAGGAACTAGTTTTAAGAGTTTTGCAGATTTTCTTCCAAAAGACTGCTCAGGAGAGAGGTCAAAGCTATATGTTCCAATTTCTTTTCCAACCAATCCATCCTCTAACGCTGGAAGTATGTATCCTTCGCCAAGACAGATAACTGCTGGTTTGTAATCAGCATTTGGATTTAAGCCACTGCTCTGTGCAACAGACTTCTTAGTAGTGTCAAACACGAGATTTTCATCCTTTATTTTTCCAGTGTAGTCAAGCTCGATGAAATCGCCTTTCTTGATTTTCTCAATTTTCTTTGTTTTCTTGCTGCTCGTTTCTTTGTTAATTGTTTCCTTGTTGATTGTTTCCTTGTTGCTTTCCAATTTAGCCCCTCGTTTTTTCTCGTCTAAAAGTCGAACTAGAACTAAAAATAAGAAAAAGAAGCTGTTATATAAAGTTTTTGTTTTTAAAAAGCTCAAAAAAATAAAGAAACTTTATAAATAAATTAGGCAACACCCATCTTTGATTTGAGGTAATTCAAAATCACAAAGATAGCGCTTTACGGATTTGGGTCTTTTAACACGAGCATAGCAATATATTTTGATAAGAAGTTTGAGAACGACAAAAGTATTAACATCATGTTCTGGAACAGGGATTATTCCGTTTATGAATACTTTAAGAAACACCATGCAAACCCTTATCATTTTCAAAGCATGAAGTTTAGTGATAAAGTCAAAGGAACAAAGAGCAAGGAAGAGTTGTTTAGGAATGCAGACTTCGTCGTCATTGGGATAAGTGCACATGCAATAAGAGAGAATGCAGTGGACTTCTACAAGTATCTGAATAAAGCTTCAACATTCATCATAGTTTCAAAAGGCCTTGAGCAAAAAACTATGAAGCGCTCAAGCGAAGTAATAAGTGAAGAGTTAAAAAAAAGTGAATTTAAACATACGATTGCAGTTTTTTCAGGTGGAACAACGGCAGCTGATATGGCACACCAGATACCCTTGATTGCAGAAGTGGCAAGTGAAGATGAAGAAACAAAAGAAAAAGTAGCTGACTTATTTCACAGCCACACTCTAAAAATATACACAAATGATGACCTGTGTTCAGTAGAAATTGCTGCAGCATTAAAAAACATAGTCTCAATAGGTGCAGGGATTTGCGAAGGATTAGGGTTTGAGACTGGAACAATATCATCATTTATCACAAGAGCCACTTATGACATCTACAAAGTCGCCAAGGTTCTTGGTGCAAAAGACGATACTTTCCTGCCAGGGTCAGCTTCTGTTTGGGGAGATATCATGCTTTCTTCGTTTGGAAAGACTAGAAACAGGGAGTTTGGAAGAAGGATATGTTGTGAGAAGATGAAGCCTGAAGATATAGTTCTTGAGATGGAAGATGAACATAAGACTGTTGAGGGTTATTTTACAGTCAAAGCAGCTTATGACTTGATAAGAAAACATGATGTGAATGCTCCTTGCATCGAGGAGATATATAAGATAGTATATGAAGGTGCAGATCCAAAAGACGCGTTGATTAACTTGATGGGAAGAGAAAAAGCAAAGATAGATCCAAACAACAACATCACAAACAGCAGATAAATTTATATTATAAAGCAGATAATTATATTCTTATGCACAGGGTACAAAAGATTCTAAGCAATAGTGGTCATTGTTCTAGACGAAAGGCTGAGGAGCTGATAAAAGAAGGAAGAGTTAGGGTAAATGATAAGATTATATCTATAGGTGATAAGGCAAGTGATAAAGACAAGATATTTGTTGATGGAAAGCTTGTGAAGAAAGAGAGAAAAATTTACCTTATGTTTAACAAGCCACAAGGATGTGTGACTGCATTAAAAGACAATCAATACAAAACTGTGATGGACTACGTGAATATAGGTGAGAGAGTTTTTCCGGTTGGAAGGCTTGATTACAACACTTCAGGAATTCTTCTAATGACTAATGATGGAGACTTTGCAAACAAAGTCATGCATCCAAGAAACGAGGTGAAAAAAACTTATTTTGTCATGATAAACAAGTCAATACCTTATAAGGATGTTAGAAAGATTGAACAAGGAATAATCTTAGAAGATGGAACAAAAACTAGTTCTGCAAAGGTTAATAGGATAGAAGAAAACATTCTTGAAATATCAATACATGAAGGAAAAAAGCACATAGTGAAGAATATCTTTAAGAGCTTAGGCTACAAGGTTAATTATCTTGAAAGAATAAAGATAGGAAGTCTTGAGCTTAAAGATGTCAAACCTGGAAGGTATAGGGATTTGACGAAGAAAGAAATTGAACAAGTGTTTGATTAAGAAAAAAAAATAATTAATTCTTAACATTTAGTATTCCAGATATGTACTGGTCAACCTTTCCTTCACTAACATATTTAGATTTTAGTTCATCAAAGTGTTTTTTCAAGTTACGTTTAGTTTCACCTGGAGGAAGTATTCCATGTATGTGAATGAGTGGCTCAAGACACCTTCCATAATCTGCTTCTGTTGACAGTTTAAAGAGGAAGTCTTCCGCGTTTAGGTTCATGTCAGCACCGTAGTATATCATCGCGTCAATTGCTTTCTTATCATCTATCTGTGCTGCGTCGTATAAGATTCTTGCCGGATCCTTATAAGATAATCCATAATACTTTTTGAAGAACGGCTCTGATAATAAAACATTAAGATAATTACTTTGCGGCTCGTACATTAAGTACAAGTCTGCTGTTTCATTGTCTTGGCTCAAATAATTTCTTTCGACAAAAAGTCTTGCCGGTCCTATATTATTAATATCTTTTGAACTAAGTTTTATTCCGTTGTCAATCATGCTTGCTGCAATAAGCATTTTTTTATAACAGACCAGCTCTTCTTCAGGATACAATTTTATCAAATCTTCATACTTGTAATAAGCCCATGAGAGATACTGGTTGAGAAGTATTTTTAGACCTTTAGCATCAGACTCCTTTGTCGCTTTGCTTATGCCAAGAGCAAGGAATTTTAGCTGGTCATTTTCAGATCTGAAATCTCTGTAGGTGTCTGAAAAACCATTTGCTATCTCATAAATTGATATTGTTGGAAAATAAAAATTTCTTTTTTCAAATTCTTCATCAGTTATCATTTTGAACACCATTAATTTAATCTATCAATGTTTTTCTTGACAAAGCGAGTAGTCATTCCATCAGGCAGCTCGTTTTGCTTGTCAACAAAGGCTACATGGAATCCGTAGTCAGCACTTTTTGCATATTCAAACAAGTGTTTTTTCAAGTCGTCAGGTTTAAATGTCACATCATAAGTTAAAGATAGAGTCTCCAAGTCGTTAGTATTATTATCTGACGCGACGACGTAAAGGAATTGTGGCATAAAAGTTGTCTTCTTTGATTTATGATTCACTATTTTTCCTATAAATTGATGTGTATCTAAAAGTGATATCATTGCGTGAATATTATCATATTCAAATGTTTCCCATAAGCGACCTATGCTAAAAAATTTTTCTTCTACAAATCGGGTATTGTCTTTTGGAAGCAAGGCATGAATATTAACATCTTTTTTTAACAAATTATAATCTCCCATCAAACCAGCAGCAAATATCTTCTTATAGCTTTTTATTATATCTTCAGGAGGAATGTCAGTTAGCCGTTCAGAGACGATGCCTGTTGTTTTTCTTAAGTATCGGACTATTGAGTTATGCAAGTATTCATCATCGCTTTTTTCAACCG
The DNA here is from genome assembly GCA_018819065.1 of Nanobdellota archaeon. Classification (GTDB taxonomy): domain Archaea; phylum Nanobdellota; class Nanobdellia; order Woesearchaeales. The sequence goes on from JAHJQL010000064.1 coordinate 9,181, forward strand.
CTCGATCGATTGAGATTGCTAGAGCGTTTAGTTCTTTTGGAGAATCTATTAGCGGCAGAATCATCTTTGAAGTATCATAGTTTCCATTAGAGTAATAATACCACAAATCTTTGTCTTCGAGTTTTTCTAGTCTTTTTTTTATGTCTTCAAAGTTCTTTTCCATTTGTCAAATTTATATATATCATTAATAATTAGTATTTATTATTTTTTAATTACACTGTTCATCTGCAACCATGTATAAATCAAGCCATTCATCAGGTACATCAAGGTTATATGCAAACATGTCATTCATCAAAGTATCGGCTTTGTCTAATAATTTATAGTTTGTTTTATCTAATTTTCCTTCAGTTAAACCATCCACTAAAGATAAAAATGTTTTGTTTTGAGTCAATCCAATTGCACCTGCATAATATACTGCTGCTGAGCCAATATGACCTAATTCAGGAACTATTTTTACATCTATTTTAGAGCCTGTTCTCTTAATTTCATCCATTACTTTTATCTGATTTTCTAGAGGAAAATGCTCATCTGAAAATGATGTTATCCATGTAACTTTTCCTTTTACATTGTTTAGAGCAGGAATAGCATTTATAGGTGCCATGTGTTTAAATAACTCATAAAGATTATTCATATCATAACCTTCTTCTTCTTTTAATTTTGCAAGGTATTTTGTTCTTGCACCTTTTGTATAGCAATCAGCAAAATTATCTGCCATTCCTACAAGTGTTACATCATTAATTAGATTATATGATTTTTTATTTTCATCTGCAAGCAATTTTATAGCTTCTGTAAATATAGGAACTCCTGCGCTTCCAGCTATTACGTCTATATTTTGTACGTCATATCTATTCTTCATATTTTCAATTTGTTCAAATGTATTTACTAAATATGCCTGCATACCGTGATAACTTTTAGCAGTTGTATGAACATCTGCAGAGATTGCTTCTCTTTTCCAAAGAAATTCAATAACAGGTCCGTTCATTTGTGCATATTTAATAAGCACAGAATGCATTTTTTCTTCAAAACCCCAAGGTGGAATAAGAATTGTTGTTGTTTTTCCTTCTTGTAAGTTATAATCCATAACATCTTTATCTGTGTGAATTATTCTTCGAACTAAAGGATCTGGAACATTCATTGTTGTAGTATATATTTCAGGAGGTATTTCTCCAACTCCAAGCTTCATCAGTTTTCTATCTAGATTGAAAAACGATTTGTAGTTATTCAGCTCGTAGTTCATATAATAATTATAGATGTACAACTATATAAACCTTTCGTTTTTTAATCACTTAAAAGTAGTCACAAAATAATCTAACTAACTCTTTTTTTCAAATTATCAAGTTGATTCCTCAAAAGAATTGCAGTTTCAAAATCAAGCTCATCAGCTGCTGCTTTCATCTCTTTTTCCAACGTCACAATCAAAGCAGGAACATCAGATTTTGGTATGTGTTTAGTGTCTTTTACAAAAACTTCTTTTGCTCTTATAGGTTTAATTATAGTCTTTGGTGTTATCTTGTGCTGTTTGTTATAATCCAACTGAATAGTTCGTCTTCTGTTAGTTTCAGCAATAGCCGAGGTATTGATTCAAGCATCATGAAAAGATTATACAGTTAATATTTTAAATCTTTATATCATTAAACATATCAGTTTTTTCTTTTAAAAGCTTAAGAATGATTATCCCAATGACTCCTCCGACAATCATGAACACTATGTCAAAGAATCCATCCCAGAAAAAGAAGTCCTTAAGATAATCAATATTTTGTATGAATAGCTCTTGGACCGTCTCAATAATCTCCCATAGGATTGCAACTATACAAGTGTATATAAATGCAAAAGTCTTTTTATTTCTTCTTTTGGAAAAAGATAATAGCCAGAAAAAGCCTATTGTTGTCGCAACTCCTGAAAGAAGATGCAAAGGAATGTCGATAGGTGGGAAGTAGTAAAACAAGTTGTACGTCCTAGTGATATCTTCCAGCACCAAAAAAATTATGAACGTAAACAGTGTTATAATTAAAAGCTCACTTCTCGGATAACTAGTGTATTTCTTCAAAAACTTCTTCATCTTGAATGTGTGGAAAGCTAAAAACAATTAAAAAGTTTGTCTCTTACAACATTTTTTTCAAGAATTGTCCGGTGTAACTCTTCGAATTGGCTGCAACCTCTTCAGGTGTTCCTTGAGCAATCAACATACCACCATCATCTCCGCCTTCAGGACCTAAGTCTATTATGTGATCAGCAGATTTTACTATGTCAAGGTTATGCTCTCTAGCTCCTTTAATCACTATACTTTTCATCTGCATGCAAAAACACGATTTGAATTAAAAAGTTATCCCTTAAAAACAAATCGCAAGAATGTCCAGTGACTAGTGCATATAAAAATTAAAATTAATTTGGAAAAAACTATTTGTTTATATTTTCAAGTATTTTTTCAACAACTTGTTCTGGTAAAATATTTGTAGTATCAACAATTAGATCAAATTTTACATCCTCAAAAAGCTTAAAATTATAATGTTTAAGATATCGTTCATAATCATTATTTTTTCTTTCTTCAATCATCTCTTTTGCTTGATTTATCGTCTCATACTTCTCACTTCCTCTACGAGCATCAAAAACACGTTTTGCTCTAACATTAAGATCGCCTGTCAAAAAAATTTTATAAGAGTCAGGAATAAAATGATATCCGATTTTTGCATCAAAAACAAAGTTATCTTGTTCTTTTCCAATTCGTTCCATCTCAAAATCAACAATATTATCAGTTGAAGAATCATTCATCCCAATTTTGTTTAGACCGTGTATATCAACACCTCTCTGTTTAGCCATTTCACGTCTCATATTACCAGCACTATAATGTTTATAATTAAGCTTTTCTGCCAAAAGCTTTGAAACAGTACTTATCCCAGAACCCGAAACTCCAGTGATTGTAATCTTCATTTAAAACCAAAAAAAACAATAGTATTTATATTTTGCCTTGAATTTCACAAATAATTTTATAAATAAGACACCAATTCATCAATGATATATTAATTATCAATTATAAAAAGAAAATAGGGGGAAAAGAATATGAATCAAATACAACCAATATTTATCCTACCAGAAGACTCTAGAAGGACGAGTGGAAAAGACGCACAGAGAATGAACATAACAGCTGCAAAGCTAGTCGCTGAAACAGTCAGAACAACTCTTGGACCTAAAGGAATGGATAAGATGCTAGTTGACAGTATGGGAAACGTCACAGTGACTAACGACGGAGTTACAATACTTCAAGAGATGAACATTGAGCATCCAAGCGCCAAGATGATTGTAGAGATTGCAAAGACGCAGGAAGATGAGATTGGCGATGGAACAACAACAGCCGTTGTTTTAGCAGGCGAGCTTCTCAAGAGAGCAGAAAACCTGCTTGACCAAGAAATACACCCAACAGTGATTGCCAAAGGCTACAGACTAGCAGCTGAAAAAGCACAAGTCATACTCAACAGCATGGCAGAAAATATTACCAGCAAGGATTCTAAGATGCTTGAAAACATCGCAATAACAGCCATGACTGGAAAAGGAACTGAGCACTCAAAAGAATTTCTTGCAAAAATAACAGTGGCTGCAATCAACAAAATAATTGAGAAAGAAGGAAATAAAACGATAATAGACAAGAGCAACATCAAGATAGAAAAGAAAGTTGGTGGAAGCGTTGAAGATACAGAGTTAATAGAAGGTGTAGTAATTGACAAGGAAAGAGTACACAGTGGAATGCCAAAAAACGTGAAGAACCCAAAGATAGCACTTATCGATTCAGCAGTGGAAATCAAGAGTACAGAGACAGATGCAAAGATAAGCATCAGCGACCCTGACAAGATGCAGGCATTCCTAGATATGGAGGAGCGAATGCTTAGAAGAATGGTTGAAAAAATAGCTGCTTCAGGAGCAAACGTTGTATTCTGCCAAAAAGGAATAGATGACATGGCGCAGCACTTCCTCGCAAAGAAAGGAATCTTCGCAACTAGAAGAGTAAAAAAAAGTGACATGGACTTGCTTGCAAAAGCAACCGGTGCAACAGTTGTATCCAACCTAGACGACCTATCACCTTCAGACCTTGGAAAAGCAGGGATGATAGAAGAGATAAAAACTGGAAATGATGAAGGACTAACTTACGTCAAGGAATGCGACAACGCAAAAGCAGTCACCATACTCATAAAAGGCGGAACCGAGCACGTCGTTGACGAAGTCAAAAGAGCAATGGAAGACGCAATAGGAGACATATCAGCAGCACTAAAAAACAATAAAGTAGTCGGCGGAGCAGGCGCAACAGAGATAGAGCTTGCAAGAGAGATAAGAAAATATGCAAACTCACTATCTGGCCGAGAACAACTAGCAGTCCAAGCATTTGCAGACAGCATGGAAATAATACCAAGAACTCTTGCAGAAAACGCGGGTCTTGACCCAATTGATGTGTTGACAGAGTTAAAAGCAAAGCACGACCAGAATATGAAGTGGGCAGGAATAAACGTGTTCACCGGAAAAGTCATGGACGCCTGGAAAGAAGGAGTAATCGAACCACTCAAAATCAAAACCCAAGCCGTTAGCAGCGCAGCAGAAGTTGCAGTGATGATACTGAGGATTGACGATGTCATACTATCAGGAAGCGGTGGTGGAGGCGGCGGAATGCCAAAAGGAGGAATGCCGCATGGAATGGGTGGGGGCGAATACTAATTTTAGATTTTTTGATTAATTTTTTAAACCGTTATTCTTTTTCATTATTCTAATGAAGTTAGCTAGTTTTGAAAAGAAGATTCCTAAGAAGGTTTTCTCCGTTCTAAAAGATCGTGGTTTTGAAGAGCTACGCCCTTCACAAACAAAGAGTATAGATGCAGGGTTGTTTGAGGATAAGAATCTCCTCGTATGCACACCCACTGCTTCTGGAAAGACACTTGTTGCAGAGCTTGCAATCCTAAACGCTGTGTTTCATGACAAGGGAAAAGCAGTTTACGTTGTTCCTCTTCGCGCGCTGGCTAGTGAAAAGTTCAAGGATTTTAAAAAACTATATGACAAGCATATGAAGATTGCGATTAGCTCTGGTGATATTGACAGCGCGGATTCTTACCTTGAAAAGTACGATGTGATAATAACGACGAGTGAGAAGCTAGATTCGCTTATCAGACACCGCACCCACTGGCTATCACAGGTAAAAGTATTGATTGTAGATGAAATACATCTGCTTAACGATGCTTCAAGAGGACCAACCCTTGAGATAATAATAACTATGGCGAAGAAGATACTTCCAAAACTCCAGCTGATTGGGCTTTCGGCAACAATTGGCAACCCTAAAGAGCTTGCTGACTGGCTTGATGCAGAACTTGTTGTTGATTCCTGGAGGCCTGTAAGGCTAGACAAAGGAGTATATCTAAACGGTGAGATAAAGTTTGTATAACTGATTCTTTAATTTTTTATTTCTTTAATCTTTTATCTCAGAAAAAACCTTACCAAACAAAGTGTACTTGGATATCGAGTATACTATGTAGAAAAACGCGTTTATGACACCTAATAAAGACTCAACCATAACTTGTGAAAAAGACAGCTTCATAAACAACAAAGAAAAAGATCCGGATATGAATAGTAGAATAATCCAGAATGCAGCTATGAAAAGCCAAGAACCAAGGTATTTCAAACTGAAAATTTTCAAGGACATCCTTTTAAGATTAAACGCTTCTTTAAAAGAATAATTCTTAGCGTATGAAACAAGAGCGATTGGCATCACATACATAGTTATAATTAACAACATAGCCAAGAATATTAATTCCAAAGTAAAATTATTTACTAATATAACTACAAGATTGTCCACAGTGGTATTTGGCATTATAAAAGGAATAAGTTTCCAGATGATTACAAAAAGAAATATTATCACAGGTAAAAAATAGATGAGTCCTATACAAAAAGCGATTAGACCTCTTAATAGACGATTTCCCCAATCATTCCACAAAGGGAGCTTATCTTTTTTCTTTATAGAAGTGTGCGCGCACTCCAACTTATAACCAGATAAGATTAGCAAACATGCAAATACTAAGAAAAACAATAAAACAGACACGGCTGCATTCATGCTGGGAAATCTTAACATTACAAAGACGTAGAACAAGAATCCTATTCCTAAAATTTTGAAATCTGAAAACGGTCTTTTTAGTGAATCTATGAATTTGTTCATTCAAAAAACGTTTAATAAGAGATAATATATAAAAGTTACTATTAAAGAAAAAAGAAAAAAAATTAGAACCTGTAAGTTACGTTTATTTTGAATTGGTTCTGTGGAATTATTGAGTTTGGTTTTTTCTTGAAGAGGTTTCCTCCAACACCAACATCAAATTTTCCTGATTCAACTGATGCTTTCCACTCTCCATAACACCATTCTGGTCCACCTTTTGCATTATAGTTTATTTCACCAAATGCAGAAAGCTTTGCTGCAACTTCATCTGAAAGTTTTAGTTTTGTTCCTGCAGATACAGTTACAGTTCCTAAGTTTTCTATGTGACCTTCATTGTTAAACCATACTGGAAGTAATTTGACTCCACCAGATATGTTCAAGTTATCATAGTCTGCACTTAAGTCATATCTTAGTCCTATTCCTGCATTTGTTTTGAAATGACTCCCGTTTTTGATGTCCATTCTTGCTTTTACACCTGAGTAGATATGCTTTGATAGAATGTTTCTGTTAAAATGATCTCCATTCTCAAACTCTATAAAAGAGTATCCGTTGATATCTCCTGGCAAAGTGTAGAATGCATTAAGTCTGGTTTTTCCAGCTTCTTGTCCATCTTTAACATCTCCAGTGTAGAAATGTCTTTCTACATCAAATGAAGCAGGTTTAACTTGCACTACTTGTTCTTGTTTTGTTGTGTCGTTTAATGCTTCTTGTACTTTTGCTTCTATGTTCATGTCTGGCTGTCCTGAAAGTGCAGCCATAAGTTTCAAACCTTCTGATATTATTTGTATATTCATTTTGTTTACCTCACCTCTTTGCAGAGGAATTCTTTTTTGTTGTTACTACTTAATAGTAATAGAACTATATAAATATTACTTCACCCTAAGGGGGGAGAAATCGATAACTTTTTATAGATGGAAAGCTTGTTTAAAGCAATGCAAATAGAACTCCTTGAAGAAATAGGTCTAACAAAGTCTGAAATAAAAACATACTACGCACTTCTAGAACTAGGCAGCACGACGACAGGAAAAATAGTTGACAAAGCAGGAGTAGCATCATCAAAAATATATGAAATACTAGACAAGTTGATGGATAAAGGGCTTGCAAACTTCATCATAAAAGGAAGCACCAAATACTTTGAAGCAGCGTCCCCAAAAAGAATAATAGACTACATAGATGAAAGGCAGGCAGAGATAGCCAGACAAAAAAACGAGCTAAAAAAACTTCTTCCGGAACTTGAACTAAAAAGACAACTCTCCAAATACAAGTCAGAAGCAAAAATATACAAAGGATACAAAGGAATAGAAACAGCATTCTACGAAGCACTCGACCTTCTAAATAAAGGAGATGAAATGCTAGTGACAGGAATCCCATCAAGAAGCAAATACCTCAACAGATTCTTTGTAAAATTCGGAAGCAAAAGAGCAAACAAAAACATTCTGATGAGAGCAATATTTAACGAAGAAGCGAGAGGAGAAGCACAAACAGAACATGAAAAAGTAAAGCTCATGAAAATAAAATATATTCCTCAGATAACACCTGCAGCGATAAACATTTTCAAGAACAGAGTACTGATATTTCCAGAAACAAAAGATGAGCCAATACTTGTAGCGATCGACAACAAAGAAGTTGCAGAGAGCTTCAGAGTCCAGTTTGAAATGATGTGGAGCCAAGACACAACAGTAACCAAGGGATTTGAAGAATTAAAAAAAATCTTGATAAACTTCATCGACACAATTCCAAAAGGTGAGACATACAATGTTCTTGGAGCTGGATACGGCGAAAAAGAAATGACAGACAAGTATGTTGAAGTGTTCAGAGAAGTCCACAAATACAGAACAGCCAAAGGAGTGCAGGCAAAGATGTTATTTCAGAACAAGACAGAAGAAAATATCAAGAAAGTGCCAAGCCTGCAAAAATACACAGACATAAAATTCCTGCCATACAACCAAGAGTCACCAGCCGAAATAATGGTCTCAAAAGACAAGACAATATTATTAATACAAGAAGGAAAAGAGCCTACAATAATAACAATCGACAACCCTGCAATATCAGGTGCGTTTCTCAAGAACTTTGAACTGGTATGGAATCAGAATGTAAGCACTATAACAGGATTTGAAGATGTCACAAAAAAATTTGACAACATGCTTGAACAATTAGAAGAAGGAGAAGAATATTATGTTTTAGGTGCCTCATTGGAACTTGGATCTGAGAAATTACAGGAATGGACTCATAACTTCCACAAAAAGAGAATTAAAGACAAAAAAAAGGTGAAATTCCTAACATCCTACGAAGCATATGAACCAATCAGAGACCAAGTTGTTAATTCTGGCGACCCACAACTTAAGTTTACAGAAATGAAAAAATTATCACCTGAGTTCTCCTCACCATTTCAAATCAATCTATGGAAACAAGATACTGTGTGGATAACTATGTGGGAAGGAGATATGAAATGCTTTGAAATAAAATCAAAACAAGTATATGATAATTTTAAAACATACTTTGATGCTCTTTGGGAACAAAAAATTAGAGTTTATCAAGGAAGAGAAGGTGTCAAAAAAGTAGTAAAAGAAATGCTTGACTTTGGAGATTATGATTCAATAGCAGAAGGTATGAAAATAGTCCAAGTTCTAGGAAGAGATTATTTTAAATGGTGGCAGAGTGAGAAGAAAAAAAGAAAAATAAAATCAAGAGTTATCATGGGAACAAAATACAAAGACCAACCAACTGTGACAGATGCATTTGCAGAATTTAAGTTTATAACCGGATATGAAAATCCAGGAGCAACTTTAATATTCAAAGATAAAGTTGTTAGTATGGTATTAGAAGATGAACCAGCAGCATTCATAATAAGCGATAAAACATTAGCAGATGCAAACAGAGTATACTTTAACATGCTGTGGAACCAAGAAGTAACTGTCAGCAAAGGACTAAACATAGTACAAGAATTATTTGAAGAAATGCTAAACGCAGGACATTGTGACTTCATTGGAGCAAGAGGATATTTCATGGACTACAGACAGGAGTATATGAAAGATTGGGAGAAAAGAGCAGAAAAATCTGGCTTTACAATGAGAAACATTACTGATCCTGGAGTTAAAGGACATACGATTACAAAATTTTCTTTTGCAAAAACAAAATATACATTGGAAAAAGAATTTGCAGAACTAAGCGTCTTTTGGATATTTGGAGGAAAAGTTGCAATAAGCAATTGGGCTGGAAAAGAACCAATAGTAACAATAATTGAAAACAAACAAATATTTGACCTATACAAAAAACAATTTGAATCATTGTGGAAAAAATAACAAAAATTCGACGATAGTCGGCTATCCCCGACCTAAAGGTCAGGGTACAGAGAAATGGAACATTTCTAGTACCAGAAATCACAAATGATTTCTGAGTATTAAACCCCAACAAAATCTCTGTCGAGAGTTTTAATAAATAATTGACCATAAAAAACAAACCTTCTAAATAAATGTCTCCACTCCAGAATAGAAAAATTTATATATTAAGTTACTTATCTTTTAAGTAAAGTTTTATTTTAGAGCTAAAAGGGTGGTAAAATATGTTTAAAAAATATTATGTAATAGCCATACTGGCAATTCTGATTTTAAGCGCGACCGGCTGTCAATACCTCAAGTCTGAAGAACAAATAATCACAGGCGAAGTAATAGAGATAGGCAGCACCAACACAACAATCATAGAGATAAAAACCGACAACGAAACAAAACCTGTAAAAGAAGAAAACAAAACTAAAGAAGAAACATTCTCTAAAAACATAATTAAAATAGAGAAAGTGGAAGGCGACCTAATCTCGCTAAAGCCAGACGCGTATGATCCAGATGGCGACAAAGTCATATACACATTCACAGAACCATTTAACAAGGAAGGATTGTGGAAAACAAAAGAAGGAGATACAGGCGAATACAAAGTAACAATCACGGCATCAGACGGAAAACTATCAACATCAGAAGAAATTTTAGTAATTGTCAAACCAACCAATAAACCACCAATAATCCAATGTCCTGATGAGTTTAAATTCAAAGAGACAGACCTAATAAACATTGACTGCAAGATATACGACCTTGAAGGAGAAGAAGTACTAGTCAAATACAGCGGATGGATGAGCTCCTCTAAATACCAGTCAAAGTACGGCGATGAGGGAGAACACAAAGTATTGATAAGCACACAAGACAAACAGAACAAAACAAGCCAAAAAGAAGTGATAATAAAGATAGAAAAACTTAATAGAGCGCCAGTTGTTCAAGATATAAAGACAATAACTATTGAAGAAACAGAGACTGCACAAGTAATAGTCAACGCGACAGATTCTGACGATGACAAGCTAACAATTAAATATAGTGAGCCACTCAACAGCAAAGGAGTCTGGCAGACAAAACTAGGAGACGCAGGAACATACAACACTTTTGCAGTAGTATCTGACAGTGAAAGCTCAGTTAAGAAAGAATTCAAGATAGTGGTTACGCAGAAAAACACGGCACCAACAATCAAATACATTGAGCCGATAACAGTTGATGAAGGAGACACTATAACGCTGCCAATAGACGCAGTTGACAGGGAAGGAGACAAGCTAAGTGTAAAAATAGTTGGCTGGATGAAAACAGATAAATACACAACAACTTATGACGACGCAGGAAAATACACAGTCATAATAACAGTTAGCGACGGAGTGCTATCAACATCACAGACAGTCAACATAACCGTCAACAACGTTAACAGAGCACCAGTCTTCAAAGTGCCTGCATAAAATCTTTTATTTTTTTATTTTCTTTTTTAAAAAATAATCTTCAGGTGAAAAAATGAGATGGATGCTACTAGCTTTAATACTTCTTTTGTTGGCAGCCTGCACAGAAAAAACAATTGTAAACACACAATCAGAGACGGGGCTAGAACAGCCAAAGACAACGCCGACAACGAAATCAAAGACCATTGAGATAAGGCTGACAGCCAATGACATCTTTGAGCCAAACACAATTGAAGTAGAAGAAGGAACCAACGTCAGATTACAATTCATGAACGCAGATCCACACACATTTTCATTGTCAGGATATAGAATCACCGAGAAAGTAAGCAACAATCATCTGGATTTTGTTGCAAATAAAAAAGGAACATTCAGCTTTGAATGCATGGATTGCAAATACAAAAATCCCGGATTACTCAAAGTTTTATGAAAACATTTAAAAAAAAGCGAAAACTTTAAATAAAAAAACACGAAAAAGAACTTTAGGGGGTAGATATTAATGGCAAAAACAAGTAAAAAAACATTTGGAAGCTGGGCATTTCTAATAGGATTTGTACTAGCACTAGTTTTTGGAGTAATAGGAGTTACTCAAGTAATTGCTTGGGTACTAGTAGTTCTAGGACTTGTCGTCGGATTCTTAAACATCGCTGATGATGAGACACAACAGTTCCTGATGAGCGGAGCAGTACTAGTAATAGTCAGCTACATGGGATCACAAGCAATGTCAATAATACCTTTGCTTGCAAACGTATTAATAGCCATGATGTTGCTATTCATACCAGCAACAGTGATTGTAGCTATAAAATCAGTATTTGCACTGGCAAAGAACTAAGAACAAATTTTTTTATTTTTTTATTTTATGCTCAAAAATGTTGAATGCATTTTTGGCATTCAAAATCCTTTTTTAGGTTTTTGAAATCTCTTCTTTTATTTCCTGAAACAATTTCTTGTTATACTTCTCCTTGTACTTCTTGGCCAAAACCCTTAGCTCGTCAGTATCAAGGTCAATCTTTTTTGTCTTTAATATTCTCTTCACCTTGCCAGAAGTCAAGAACTGCACAAACTGAGTGACGTTCTTGGGCTTTTTAACCTCCTTACAGCGCTCAAAGTCAATCATTATGGGCTTTTCATAGCTGACGATGATGTGCTTGTAAGGATTTGTAAGCTCATACTTATTCACCCCTATTTGATCAAGTTTTCTGGCCTGATCCAGCGAGTCCTTAATAACCTTGACAATGCCAGTTTTATTAGCACGCTCAAAGAAGTCAAGAATTCTTTCTCCATGGACGAAATCCATGAAAACCTTGTCATCTTCCTCTTTTAGAAGAGTTGGACCAATGCCATGCTCGTTTGCAAGCCTCAGGAAGCGAGCCTCATTCTTTATAACATTCTCAGCGTCACTATCAGGGTTTAATTCTTTGACACAAACCTCACGACCATCAATGGTAGACTTATAAGTATAAACCTGACCCCTCTTTCCTTTTGCAAGAAATGTTTTTGTCATATTGTTACCCTATAAACATACAAGTCTTCAAAGTGAATGTGTTGCTTTGCAATTTCCTTGTATATATAACCTTCTGATGATAAGATTTTATTAATCTTTTCTTTTTTAGAAAAAGAGCTAAACAGCAAAAGGATGACTCCCCCTTTTTTTAAGTGATTCTTCGCAAACTTTAAGAAGCGCTCAATGATTTCGTAGCCTTTTGGCCCACCATCAAGGACAATGTCTGGCGCTTTTTTTTCCGTCGGGAGATATGGAGGGTTAAATATTATTAAGTTAAACTTCTCAGGAACATTTGAGAACAAATCACTTTGACGAAACTCGATGTGTTTATACTTTTTAGTGCAGTAAGCCACCGCTTCAGGGTTTACATCAACAGCAACAACTATGTCAGCATATTTGGCTGCTTCTTCTGCCAGGATACCAGAACCTGTGCCGACGTCAAGGACTAACCCTTTTGCGTAGTTTTTAATCTGCTTTAACAATAAGAATGAATCTTCAGCGGGTTCGTAAACCATTAAACTAAAGAATATCTTAAACATTATAAATCTTGCTTGCAAAGATAAACATCCTTAGTTAGAATTATTGGTTTATTGTGTCCTCCTAGAATCATCTTTGGCTTCAGATCCAAGACTTTTTTTATTGAAGCGATAAACTCTTTTATGTCCGAGTCTAAAAAGTCAAAGTATAGTTTTCCATCGTAAATCAGGTCGCCGGAGAATAATATTTTTTCTTTTGGCTCGAAGAGTGAAATACTAGTCTTATCATGCCCAGGAGTTAATATAACTTTGAGCTTGACATCTCCCAGATTAATGCATTCTCCGATCTGCTTAAAGCAACTAGCTTCAATTTGAAAACTATTGTCTTTTATTTTTTCAAAAGAGTCATTCTTAAAATCAGTCTTGCAAAGGTATTTCAAGCCAACATCTTTATTTTTCTCAATATTAGACTTATTTGCAAAAATCTTTCCAAAGTCATGGTATCCTCCGTAATGGTCAAAGTGAAAGTGGGTTACAATTTTCATCAAGGGCTTTCCATTGCAAAGATCCAATATCTTTTTCTTGTTCAAAAATCCTATACCTACATCTATTAAAAGACACTTGTCCGAACCTATTATTAGGTAGCAGTTGCAGTGCTCTTTGTACTCATCTTCCTCCAAGAGGTAGATTTGTTTGTTTATCTTTGTAGTTTTCATTTTAGGTTGTACAATGCAAGGAATCCGTAGTTCTTGCTTTCAGGGTCATCCATTGCGTTTGGAATTACTGATACTGCTCGCGCTCCATTGAAAACGTGAAAACGGGCGCCGTAATCATCCGGAAGATCGGTGTTTGGCTTTAGTTTTAATAAATGATTCTGTGCATCAATAATTGTCGGATTCTCGTATTGTTCGCTTAGTTGAGGAAGACGACCATAGCCAAGAACAAATTTTTTACCTTCTTGTTTTGCCTCTTTTATCGTATGAGATATCAAATAATTGACAAGACCGTTTCCTTTTAGTTTGGTGTCAACTCCCACACCTATTAGGAAAACACAGTCTGAATTGTAATTGTTTGTGGAGATTCCATCATTGATTACAAAACCATTATTTGTAGCTTCATACCAGTTTTTTGGTAATTTAAAATTATGAACCAGGTAATCCCAACTCAAGAAGTCTTTTTTCTGTGTGTGCTCATCATAAATACTGTTTAATATTTCTGAGTTGGTAAAAGATGGATATTGATAACTTATTATTCCTGCAGGTTTTCCATTAAAGTATAGTAGATGCATAAGTCCTAGCTCTATTCGAGTCTTAAACTTGGAATGTTCTGCGACCATGCCATCGCCTATGTCTGGCCATGCAGCTTTCTCTACATTAACCACAGCCTCCAAATCTTTCAGTGTTGGTTTGATGATTTTTATTTTATTCATAGTATTACTACTTAAGAAGAGTTATTTTATAAACCTATCGTCCAGAAAAAAACATTTTTGACAAAAATGTCCGAAAAGAAACATTTATATATGTTGAAGTATTAACCATTAATTATGAATCTCACAAAAGAGACAGAAAAATATGTGCTTGAACATCCAAGCATCAAAGACACGCTAAATAAAGGGCTGATAAACTACTCCAAACTATCAAGACAGATAATCAAAGAACTAAACTTAAAAGAAAAAGACTTTGACGCAGTTCTTGTCGCACTACGAAGGTTGGAATACAATCTAAAAAAGAAGAAAAGCTTTGAAAAACAAATAAAAGACCTGCTAAAAAACACGAAGCTCGAGACGAAAAACAAGATGATAGTATGCATAGTTGAGAAAAACATCTTCTACAACAACCTACTCGAGCTGCAAAAAGAAATCAAGAACCAAAAAGGAGAGATACACATAGTTGAAGGGGTGCATGCAATAACACTAATAACAAGCCAGGAATTCGAAGAAATAATAAACAAATACTTCAAAAACAATATAATAAAGAAGAGCAAAAACCTTGTAGAGATTATTATGAGAAGCCCCGAATCACTTGAAGACGTTCCAGGAGTAATGGGATACCTGTACTCCTTGTTTTCACAATACGGAATAAACATCGTCGAAACCATGAGCTGCTGGACAGACACAATATTTGTGATAGCTGAGAAAGATCTGGAAAAAACGATGAAGATATTATCGTTTTGAAAAAATTATTCTTTCTTCTCATCAGCTTTTGGTTTTTCTTTAGCTTCTTTTTTATCTTCCTTCTTAGGGGCTGCTTCTTTTTTATCTTCTTTTTTATTCACTTCTTCTTTCTTTTTTTCCTTTTTTTCTTCTTTCTTTGGTTTTTCTGTTTTCTTCTCTTTTGCAGGTTCTGGTGTTGCTTCCTCTACAGCTGCGCCTCCTAGTGGAGTTTTTCCTTCTTTTAAGACTTTTAAGTTTATCTGAGTCGTCTTTGCGTAGATTGTGTTTCCTGCAACTGACCTTCTAAGCCTTATTCCTTTCCTTGTGTGCCTTGTTCCAACACCTTTTGCTATTAATATCTTCTTTCTTGCAGTTCCTGAAACGTCTTTTCTCATCGGAAAACCACTAGAATCAGAGCCACCAGTTATTTCAAACTCGTAGCCAGAAAATCCTGCTTTGTCACCTTTGACTTTGTCGCCAATTTTTTTGTGAAGAAACTCTTTTGCCTCATCGCCAGCAACATCTTTTTTGTAAGTTTTTCCTGTCTTTGGATTGCCAATATTTAATTTAAATTCCATCAAAAATCACCTCGTGATTTTTTGGGATTCCAAAAAAATTAATTTTTTTGTTATCAGCCATTTTATTCCTCCCGAGGATGTTTAAGTTTGGGTTTTACTCCCAAAGCCACCTTTTTTTGGTGTCCTCAGCAAAACAACAGAAAAAGAATTCGTTTAAAAATGTTTTGCCTAGAATTCCAAATCATCGTCCTGAACATATTTTAAGCCTTTCTTCAGTGCGATATAAGCCTTTTGGAGTTCACTGCCAAGGTATGCTGCGTGCTGTAGTTTTGTTATGTGACCATCTCTTATTATCTCGTAATATATATCTTCAGGATGTTCTCCGTAGTAATCAGCCAACACTTCCTTTTCATAACTCATCATTCTAACTTCAATAAATTTTTCTTCCCCATTACATCTTATGAGAATGTAGCCTTTAGAATCCTTGTCCCACTCATCGCGACTCCTGTGTTTTACATTTATTTTTTTGTGTTCTTCAGACATGAACAACAATTGATAATATCTATATAAATGTGTTTCGATGGATTTGTAATCATCAAAAAAAATTATTTAGAGTGTTTTTTTTAATAAAATTTATATAAACAAGCCTCGCAGATTAAAATAGATGAATTATAAACAATTTTTTTTATCAAAAAAAAATCTAGACTTAGTCTTGAAAAACCTGCCACAAATAATTTGTTTAGCATTTATTCTTATCCTCGCCATAAAACTCAGGGTTGATGGAACATTTGTTTCAGACAACATGGGCCAGCATTTCTATTATGAATCATTAAACATCGCTGAAGGTTACAGGCTTCCACTTGCAGGAATACATATAAGTTTTGGAGGTTTCATAGGACCTTTATCATACTATATAGGTGCCATCCCCTTAATATTTGTAAAATCAGTATACGCAATGAGTTTTTTTATTGCACTTCTTAACTTGTTTGCAATCATCCTCAGCTATGTACTTGTCAAGAGATACTTTGGCTCGACTGCTGCTTTGACATCATCATTCCTTATAACTGTTTCTTCATCAGCAGTCTTTTTTTCTAAAAGAATACACAACACATCACTCATGCCTTTTTTTATAGTCTTGTTGTTATACACTCTTTTAAGAGTTATAGTTGATAAAGATTCAAAAAATTTAGTTTTAGCAGCAGTAGCATCCGCAGTATTGATTCAACTACACCTTTATGGTGCAATATTTATAATTCTTACAATAATGCTTCTCTTGATTTTTAGACCGCCTGTTAACCACAGACATGTAATCGCAGCAATCATAGTGTTTATTTTTCTTCACACACCATTGTTACTATTTGAAGTCTCACACGGATTTGAAAACACCTCCGCTGTATATAATGGTTTAACACACACCACAAAATCAGTTTCTAGTTATGAACCGGGAGGCTAATATGAAATCCTCTTAGAATTTTCGATAGATTTAAGTAGCAGTTCTCGTCTATAAATAGTACTGACATACAAATTTTGTCGACGAGGTGACTGCTACGATGGATATAATAACGAACAAGTTTAATAAAGTTGCGG
>JAHJQL010000065.1 GCA_018819065.1 Nanobdellota archaeon
AGTGGGTGTGCAGGTACATTTTCCTCCAGTGCATGTTTGTCCTGTTGGGCACTTGGTTCCGCATCCTCCGCAGTTATTAACGTCTGTTTCTATGTTTGTGCATGCGTCGCACCAGTTTTGTTTGTCGCTTGGGCATTGGCAGGTGTTTGCGCTGTTGCAGAATGATCCTCCTCCGCAGTAAGTTCCTGTCCCAGTGCATGTTCCACAGCCAGTTATTGGAACTCCGCATTGGATAGTTGATGCAGGAGGGCAGCTGGGTGTAAATGTTCCGCCTGTACATTCACAAGTGCAAGTTCCACTTATGCCTTTGCAGTCATACTTTGCGCCGGTGAAGCATGTGCGTGTACAAGGTGAATTATATCTTGGATCACATTCTGTTTTGCAGTTACTGTATTTGTAACTTCCGCTTAACACTCCGTTGTTGCAGATTCTCTGTTCTTTCCAAGGTTCTAATGCACAGTTTTCTCCGTATGGTATGATTGGGAGTTTATACGCTGTTATGCTTTGACCATGTTTTATATCTCCAAAATGTGGTAGTGTGCAGTTTAATGCTACGCAGGATGCTCCGTTCCAATTTGGTTTGTCTGTTGGGCAGGTGCAGGTTGATGAGCTCGTGCATACTTGGTTGCTTGGACAGTGTTCGCTGTAGAGGCATTGCACGCATACCGAGCCTAAGCAGTACCGATTGAGAAGCGAGCATCCGTAGGGTGTACATACACCGGGTGGTCCGCCACTCTCAGGAGGGCACTCAAATACATCACGAGGTAGTACGACATCTGGGCAGCAGTCCAAACACTTTTCTACTGCTTCTCCTGGTTTTGGAATTAAAGCTATTATAAGAATGATTGGTATTATGATTAATATTTTTTTCATGTGAATTCTCCTTGGCATCTCTTCCAGTAGCCAAAGGGCACTGTCATCTTCTCGCATAGTGATGGATTTTTGCCGTCGACAGCCATTATGTAGTATAGTGTTCCTTTGCAGTATTCTTTCATGTAGTTGTTTTGCAGGTTTTCACAGTCAGGGATTTCTTCTATTTGGATCATGAGCGTCTCTGCGTCTTTGCAGACAATCTTTGCTTCTCCAGTCATCGTGTCGCATACTTCAAAGCTTCTCTGCCTCATAGCAGTCCATATAATCTTTTTTTCTTCTCCTGTTATCTGCTTTCTAAACTCAACTTCAAATGTGCATCCAAGCCTGTCTTGAGCGTCTATGTATTGGTTGCAGTAAATAGTGTTTTGTTCTTCTATTGCAACGCTTAGTGGTTCTGGCACTGTTTCGGGTTTTATTTCAGTGTCGTTTATTGGTTGTGCTGGGTTGCTTTCCTGCATGAAGTACATTATTATCCCTGCTATTGAAAATATTATTATCATTATTAACAAGTAGATTGATATAAAGTAGATTTTTCGCTTGTTCTTGCCGTTGCTATCAGGTTTTTTAGACTCTTGATTATCTTGTAAGAATTTAGCCGTTTTATCAGTTACTCCCATCTTCAATCCTCTTTTTTGAAAAATTAAGTATAAAAATGTTTTTGTTTTGATTTAAAAACATTTAGCGTGTAATCTGCAGTTTTGCGCTTCACAGCACTTATTAACCCAGTTGTCAGGGTAGCCTTCTTGTGGCGCGTTTTCACCTGTTAGTATGTCTGAGCAGGTCCAAACAATTGCTTTTCCTGTTATTTCAGTCTGATAGCCTATGTCGCTGCATTTCTCTTCTAAGTCTACTTCCTGCAATTCTAGAGCTGTAAGTAAGACTATAACTATTATTATTGCTAAAAATGTTTTTGAATGCTTCTTAATACTCATCCTCTTTCCCTTTTTTATTACTTATTATTCTTTTACTATATAAATTTTTTCTTGGTGTTTTTTGCTGATTCCAGCCAACCAGACAAGGACAATGGCTGGGATTACGAATTAAAAAACCGTTGGAATAATAATTCTAATGAGATAAAATCTTATTTTATATTATTGATTTTCTTCTAAAGCCCATTTAAGCAGAGGAATTATTTTTATGTTTTTTCCACTTATTTTTAATTTGTCTGTTTGTTCAAATGTGAGTATAATTCCTTCATCTAAGTTGAATGTATTCATTGCATCAATTAGACCATTTATCTCTCTTTCTTTGTTAGATTCTTCTAATGCATAGCAAACTTGAATTGCGCTAGTTATTTTTGTTCCGTTTTTTATCACAAAGTCGCATTCGTTCTTGTCAGCATAATAATAAATGTCATTTCCTTTTCTTTTTAATTCTATGAATGCAATATTTTCAAGATTTCTTCCTTTATTTGGTGTAAATGTTAATCCGCAAACTTGGTGAAATGCAGAATCTACCAAATATATTTTTTTAGGACTGGCAAGTTGTTCTTTTATAGAGTATGATATTTTCGAGAGTTCGAAAAACAAGTATGAGTTATTCAGGTAAGATATATATTCTTTTACAGTTATTGCATTTGATAGGTTTAGAGTGTTTTTTAAAGAATTATAGGTAATTTGCGACGTTGCATTCGTTGCAAGGATATTAACTAGTTCTTTTAGTATTTTTTCTCGCTTTATTGAGTACCTAGTTATGATATCTTTGTATAAAATATTTTCAAACATGGTCCTAACATAATCATTATCTTTATTTTTGATGTATTCTGGCAAACCGCCATTTATCAAATATTCTTCAAAAAGTTTTAGCAATTCTACTTTTTTATTTATATTGTACCAATCCTCTTTTGCAGTTTTTACTCCTTTAAATTTAAGATATTCCGAAAATGAGAATGGGTAAATTTCAAATGATTTATATCTTCCAGTTAATCGGGTGCCGAATTCTTTGCTTAGAAGAGATGCATTAGAACCGGTAATAATGATTTTTTTACCTTCATCCTGCAATCGTCTAACAAATGTTTCAAATTTATCAATATTTTGAATTTCATCAAAGAAATAAATTTTTGTTGTGCCATATACTTCAATTAAGACTTCATTTAAAATTTCAAAATCTTGAGCTTTAAAATCAAGTAATCTTTCATCTTCAAAGTTTATATAACTCCATTGTGTTGTCTGTTCCATTAATTGTTTTAATAATGTGGATTTTCCGCATCTTCTTACACCAGTTAAAATTATAACGCGGCTGTCATTTATCCATTGAAGTATTTCTTCTAATACATCTCTTTTAACAGTTTCTGATTTAAGATTAATCTCTTTTTTTTGTTTGTTTATAACTTGTCTAAGTATATCTTTGGAAATCATACTAATTGATAGTTAGTACTTTTATTTAAATCTTTCTATTGGTGATTAGTATGTTTTTAAAGATTAATGAACAGATTAATGTACGCAAGGTCACCAAGAAGTGCAGCTCCCGACAAGGACAACGGCTGGGATTACGAATTAAAAAAACCGTTGGAAAAATAATTTTCTATCGAAAGATTTAAATATCATTCATTATTATTGAATGATTATTCACTTTTATTGAAAATGATTCCAAAAAACACTGAAAAAATTATGCTGTTTCTTTTAAAGAATATAGGTGAGTTTGGACATAATATAAATCAGATATCAAAATTAAATAGTATTAGTGTTGGCAGTGCATTTAAGATTTTAAAAGAACTTGAAAAAAACAAGATTGTATTAAAAAAAAACATCAACAATTCTTCAAACTATAAATTAAATCTTGATAACTACGAAGCAATAAAATTATGTGAGTTACTTCTTTTAGGAGAAAAAAGAAAACTTAAGGGGTATGCAAAGATTTATGCCGATGAAATCATAAAATTTGAACAAGCAGACCTTATAATTCTTTTTGGATCAGTCCTAAAGAAAGATGATTTTAATGATGTGGATGCACTATTTGTTACAAATACAAATCAAGTAAAAAAAGTGAATGATTTTTGTCTTGACATTTCAAAAGTAAAAACAAAACCAGTAGTTCCTTTAATATTAAGACAAGATGATTTAATAAATGAGATCAAGCAAAAAAACGAGTCAATACTTGGCATGATAAAGAATAGTGTTGTTCTTAAAGGAGAAAGTGTATTTTTGGAGGTAATAAAAAATGTCAATTCATGATGAAAAATTAAATTGGTGCTTAGCCAAAAAAACAAGAATGAAGAAAATAAAACCAAATGACAAGCTTTCAGAAGAACACATTAACAAAGCAAAGCATAATCTAAAAGCTGCTGATTATAACATTAAGGGAGGATTTAGTGATTGGGGAGTGTCACAATCATATTACGCAATGTATCACTCATTATTATCAATACTCTTCAAAATGGGCTACGAATCAAAAAATCATGAATGTACAATAAATGCAATTGAATATTTGATAGAACAGAGAAAACTCAATCTTGATATTAAAGATGTTGCGTTTATCAGAACAACAGAACAGATGACCTCAAAAGATGCAAAATCACTAAGAGAAGAATTTCAATATGGAACAAAAACAACTGTAAACAAAAAACTAATGAATGATTTGTTGGGTAATGCAAAAAAGATAGTGGAGAAAGTAGAGATTGCTCTAAATGAATTGTAAATTTCTTATTAAGTATTTTTTCCCTTTGTTTTTCGTCAGGTAACAAAATACCCGACAAGGACAACGGCTGGGATTACGAATTAAAAAAACCGTTAGAAAGATAAACATAATTAAGAACAAATCAGTTTTTTTCTATTTTTTTTAATAATGGTAAAAATAAAGGGTCTAAATCTTTAACTCCTGCATTCATCCCTAAGTATTTTTTGAAGTTGTGTGGCGTTTTTATAACAACTCTATTATTACCTTCTCTGACTATGAGATTGCTGTTTTTATAGCAATCATATAATGCATCTATTAATGCGGGTTCGAATTGTGCGAGTTCATCCAAAACTGCTTCATCATATATTATTTTCTTAATAATTATTGCATCTAATTTTTCATTCTTAATAAATTGCTTTATGATTTTATCTATTAAGACTATTGTTCCCTTTGCATACTCAAATATAGTCTTATCTTCTGAATCATGAAACGTAAAATAAACTGTTGCTGAGAATGATTCTTTTTCTCTTTTGTAGATATCTATTTCAGAATGTGGTTTATCTGTTTCATGTGATGCGTCTTTTTGCTTTTTATCTTTTCCTATACCAAACCGAAATCCAATTAAATGAGATTTTTTAGTATCTCGCTGTTTAATTTTAAGATTTATTAGAAATGTATCTTCTTCTTGTCTAAACAGTATTGTAAAAGTATATTCTCCAAATATTAATGGTTTATTAACTTGTGGAAAATATTGCTCAAGAGTAGATATATCAATCATTTATAATCCACTCCATTCTTATAATCATCTAATTTTTCCATCACATCATTCTCGAATGCTTTTTTTGAAAGTCCAAAACGGTCAAATTCTCTTCTCCATAAATAATAATCTTCAAACCTGCCTTTATGCTTGAATAAAGGTTCAATTTCTGTTTGTATGGCGAGAGTTAGTAATTCAAAATATAATTTATATGCTGAATGTAGCTCATCATTACCAAAATTAATTGATATGATGTTTTGTCCGTTTTGTCTTATATTCACTATTTGAATATCAAATACAAAATTTGGAGATTGATTATATTTATTGTATGAAAACACTATCTTAAAATCATTAAATGAATAGACTTTTTCCCTTCGTTGAAATTTTTGCAATTCAATGTAATTATCTTTATGTGCTAACTCATTTCTAAATCGTAGTAATTGACCAATAAATTCTTCATAGCTTGAATTACCTTTAACATCTCTTAAGCGATTTTTAAGTCCTAAAGAGATAGTTATTGTTGATTTGACTTTGTCGAGTTCAGTATTCATACTTTCACCATTGATATAATTATAGTAATGTAAAGCATTATTATATATAAATCTTTCTATTCAACCGATAAAGACAATGACCAGGATTACGAACTAAAGAAACCGTTGGGAAACTAATTCTATCGAAATATTTAAATATTTGTTGCATCATTATATGTTGCAATTTGTAATATTTAGTGATAAAAAATGAAAGGTCTTTCCCAAAAAGAAACGCAGATTATTGCGGAACTGGAATTTAGCAGGAAGTACTATTTTACTAGAGAGGATATTGCACATCATTTTGAGAAAGATTCAAGCATGAGACACACTATTCATAAGTTGATTCAAAAAGAGAGAATCATAAGCCTAAACAAGAATAAGTATTATCTCGTTCCAATCAAGGCAAAAACAGGTAAGTGGGCGGATGAAGCTTTTATTATTGCAGATGAAGTTATGAATGGAAAAGAATATTATATTGGTGGTTGGGCTGCAGCTAATTATTGGCGACTTACAGATCAAATACCTGTGAAGATAGAAGTTTACAGTCTTAAAAGGTTTGGTAAAACAACTTTTCTGAATACACCGTTTATTTTCCGAAAAACTAGTGAAAAAAAACTTAAACAAACAGTAACAAAAAGAATAACAGGTCACATTTTTAAAATTCTTAATAAGGAAGAAACAAAAAAATGGATATCGAAAAGAACTTAACAGAAGAAGAACTAAAATTAATCCTTGCAGAAAAAAGATTTCAAAAGGATTTACTCGTAAAAGATTATTATCTTACAATACTCTTGTACCTTCTAAAAGATGTTAAAGAAATTTATTTCAAAGGTGGTACAGCACTACAAAAAACAGTATTAGACTATTCAAGATTAAGTGAAGACATTGATTTCACAATCGAAACTAATCTTGTTGTTGTAAGAGGAAAGATGATTTCAGTTATCAACAAAAGTGATTTGTTTGGTGAAATTTCTTTTGGCAAAGACGTCAACGGATTTGTACGATTAATTGTTCCTTATAAAACAAAGCTTGGTCAAGGAGAATTATTCATTGACCTAAACGAGCGAGGCAAATTATTTCTAAAACCAGAAAAATTAGAACTGAAGCATTTTTATCCAAATATTCCTCAGTTCTCGTTTCCTTGTCTTAGCAAGGAAGAAATAGTTGCAGAAAAGGTTGCCGCTGCTATTGGACGAAACAAACCCAGGGATCATTATGATATTTATCAAATCATCAAACACAACATTCCAATCAACATGAGTTTGGTAAAAAAGAAGTGCCAACAATCTGGTGATGAATTTAATATTACAAAAATGTTTAATAAGGCGCAAACATTATATAAACGGTGGAATGAAGATTTAGAACCATTAATCGTCGAAGAAGTAACTTTTCAGGAAGTCATGCAGACACTTGCAAAACATTTCAAGCTAAAAGTTGAGAAAGACAAGTTTAAGAAGAAATAAGCAACTATTATTACAATAATCTTTTCTTTAGAATCCTAGATTGTTCATTTCTGCTTCGTAATATTTATGCTTATCAAGAAACAGCACAATAAAGTATCCTTTCTTTTCTTTAGTGAGTATTGCTCTTAAGTTACTTCCAATTTTTTTAACAAATCCTATTAGTTCCCTGTTAGTTTTTGATTGTATAGGGTTGATCTTTAGTTCTTTGCATGCTTTGACCCAATCAATAACTTCTTGCTGTTGAGTTACTTTTAAGTTATCAAAACATTTGTTGAAATGTCCTTCAAATGAAACATCAGACTCCAATATATTTTTTATCAATGCTCTGGCTTGATTGGTTTGCAAGTAAAATCACCTTTGAATAAGTATCAATGTAAATTGGTAAATTCTTTGAATTCTTATATTCTACAATTAATTTTTTGTAGTCATTAACTTGTGTTTTGAGTTTAGATTTTAATATGACATTACTATAACTTAGCATTAACACATTAATAAGATTGTTGGACAATAAACCGATATTTTTACGAAGTAATCTCTCCTTAATGTCATATAATTGTTTGGGATTTAGAATAACACTTTTAGAAACATATTCAGTCTGCAATATAAAATCACGTAAATTCTTTTCATAATCTTCTTCATTCAAAATAGTGTTGATTAATAATTCATAAGTCTGTATGATATCAGATAATTCAACGGTGAAATTATCTTTTAGCGCGTAATTAAAGTTGCTCACACTAATTTGACAAAGTGAGCTAAAAAATAGTGAGTCAAGAGCTGATTCAGGCAAGAATGTAACATGAACTTTGCCTTTTTGGTAATCTTCTTTATCGTACTTTGTAAATATGAATATGTCAATATCATTATACTTCTTGTTGAATAGAAAGGATCCTGATATTATGATTTTTTTACCTTTATGTTTTTGTTCTAACTTGCGTACTATTTTTATTGCCTTTTCTAAGCGGTTTTCTTTAATGGATTCTTTACCTTTGACATTTATCTCGCTAATATTAAAGAATGCCATCATAGCTCTTATTTTCGGCTTAATAAACTTGTAATAGTATGTACGCTCATTACTATCTAATTTTTTCTTCTGTAGTTTCTTTTTCAGGATGTTTATTTGCATTTTTGTAAATATCCTGCCAACTAACAAAGACTCATTCCTTTCAATCATTTCCAAATTCAGACAATTTTCCATATTATGATATTATAATATCACTCATTTATATAAATTTTACGATTTTTTTAATACTCTAGAAGCTTTTTTGTCTTTTTTAGAAAAATATTTAAAACTATAAACTCATAATGTTAATTCGTGGTTAGAATTAAAACTGTTAAGAAGGATTATGAGAAGATAATAGCTGCTCTAGAAGAGGAACTTGTCCGAAAGCAAAAACAGATTGACAAATTATCTGTGGAGAATAAGCTGTTGTTAAAAACTGTTCTTAAGGTTCAGAATAAGCTGAAAAGAGATTGATTAAAAAAAAATTTATTCTTCGACTTGATTATTTCTTCTCTTCTTTAGGTTTTACTTCTTCTTTCTTCTCTTCTTTTGCAACTGGTACTTCTTCTTTCTTGCTCAAAAGTTTGTCTTTTGGCACGCCAGCAGTTTCACTGCTGTGCGTTTCTTCAGCAGCCGGCTTCTTTTCAGGTTTTTTCTCTTCTGCAACGGGCTTTTCTTCTGCTTTTTCTTCCTCAACGACTTTCTTCTTGTCTTCGTTTCTCTTCACCATGTGTTTGGTCTCTGTTTTCTTCAAGACATCTGCTTTCTTGTAAACGTTGGCTTGTACTAAAGCTTGTCTTTCACCGTACTTAGTCTCAATCTTTTTTATGATGACTAACCCCGCGTCTACTTTTAGCTCTTTAGCCAATTCTTTTCTTATGCTCTCTCTTGAAGGTGTGGCATCTGAAAATACTATCTCAGCCACTATCTCTGCTCTTTCCAATAACTTGTTTTCTTCTTGTTTTATAATCTTCATTTTCATCTAACCTTTATAGCGTATTCTCCTTTAGTTTCAACGTCCATCTCATGGGCTATCATGGATTTCTTCGTGTCTATGAAGTGTATCCTTCCCTGCCAAGTAGTTGAGAACGACCCTTTCTTACATATAGGGCATAAGTCTCCGTCCACGAATATCTTGCAGTTTTTGCATGCTTTCTTCTTCACAAAAAATCACCTTTTTACTTTGCTTTCTTTGATTCTTTTTTAACTTCTTTGTCTTTTTTAACTTCTTTATCTTTCTTGTTTAAATCATCATCAACCCAGTCTTCTCGTCCAAGCCCTGCCTGCCTCATAGTCAGGCCAATTCTTGGGTTTGCAACGTCTTTATATGATATCTGTATAATCCTGGCTCTGCACTTATCATTTATTTTTAAGCTTCTTTTAGTGTCTTTTCCCTGTAAAGACTTGTCCTTGCTAAAAGACACAAAGTCATTTATCGTCTGGCTTATGTGTATCATGCCATCAAGTGGGCCCATTGTAAGAAATGCTCCAAAGTCAGCAATCTCCCTAATCTTTCCAGAGATTACTTCTTGCATCTCAGGCTCAAATGACAACAGGTTAAATGTTGTGCTGTAATATGATGCTCCGTCGCCAGGAATGATTATTCCTTCACCAATCTCTTCAAGGTTTGCAACGTCAATTACGAGTCCAAAATCTTTTGATATGAATCCACTGTACTTATTCTTTATCTCTTCAATTATTATTTGCTTTAGGTCTAAGCTAAACTTTGCAGGCGGAATCCTTATGTGGTCTTTTATTTTTATTTTGTAAAACATGTTTATTCCCTTACCAAATACTTTTTTTGCTTTAGAGTTATGATGCTTCCTCCTTTCTCCTTAACTCTCCTTTTAAGCTCCTTGTCAACCGTCGCCACGTAAACTTTTTTGCTGCTGTTATAAACTATGGCATCATCAACGCTTTCACTTGAGGAACTAGTGATTCTTTTTAAGCTTTTTTGTTTTAACAAGTCATTAACGAGTGCAAGTCCTAGCTTTGCAGCCTGACGGTCTTTTGTATTTCCAAACACAATCACTTTTTTTAGCTCATCAACAGTCTTGTCGATTATGCAAAGGTGATATGGTACATCCATTACTCGCTCTATCTCAGCGAATACATTGACCTTAAACTGTCCTGGAATCAGCAAAAAATTAGTGTCCAGAATTACTTTGCGCTTGAATAAATCCATCCAGAACAACACTTATAAGCTTTTTTAAAAAGTTTATTGTTTTTTTTTTAGAGAAAATTTATTAAACCAATAATTATCCTGCTCTTTTATGAAGCTAATATTTGTAACGGGCAATAAGAATAAGTTAGCAGAAGCTGCAAAAATACTCCAAAAACATGAATTAATAAATGAGCCATTAGACATTCCAGAACTTCAAGGTACTTCTAAAGAAATAGTTTTTTCAAAAGCAAGACTTGCATATCAAAAATTCAAAAAACCATGTTTTGTAGACGACACATCTCTATGTTTTAATGCTTGGAATGGACTTCCAGGACCATACATCAAAGATTTTTTAAGATTTGTTGGTATTGAGAAATTACCATCTCTTCTTGATGGACAAGATAAATCTGGATATGTGCTTTGCTCAATAGGTTATGCAAAATCAGAAGATGAGATATTTTGCTTTGAAGGAAGAATAAACGGTAAAATAGTTCCTGTTGGTGGAGATAGTGGTTTTCAATTTGACAGGATATTTATTCCCTTAGGTTATGATAAGAGATTTTCAGAAATGACTATGGAAGAAAAGAACAAAATAAGTCATAGAAAAAAAGCATTTGAGCATTTCAACGCTTTTTTGGAGTGCCAGTAGTTTTTTTCTCAACACTATTTTCAATCTTTGAGACTGCTTCATTGAGTATTTTAAGCTCACCTTTTATCTCACTCATCGTCTTCTTAAGCATCCTTAACTCACGCCACTTCAAGATTACAAGAACGACATAAAGCCCGAATATTCCTCCAATTCCTGCGCTTACAACGCTTACTAATGAGCTAATAGTTGAGGACATAGGCTCAATTAGGATTGGTATAGTTTCATTAACCATTTTAAGCAATGGTTGTTGCCATCTCTATTTAAAAGTTTTGCAAAAGATTATTGTTAGTGTTTGCTTTGCAAGAATTAATTGTTTGTTAATTCTCTAGCAGCCATTTCCATAATGGAATAAATTTTATTCCTGACTCCTTTTTTTCTATGTTTTTTGTTATTATTATCGTTTCTCTTGTTTTTTTGTATTTCTTCTTGAATTCTGTCAACCCTTTTTTTTCTCTCACACCTACTTCATCTGTATATGTCACGTTTATTATTGTTAGTGTGTTGTCGCTGTTTTTTATCACGAAATCTACTTCGGAATTGTTGTTGGACCAATAATACATGTTTTGCTGTTTTCGTTTCAGCTCTAAGAATACGCAGTTTTCCACTAGTTTTCCTTCATCCTTTGAGAATTTGAAGCTTACAGCATTTCTTAATCCGTTGTCTATGCAATATATTTTTGATGCGTTAGTCTTCTGCTCTTTTAATGAGTAAGAAAAATGTTCGAGGGTGAAGAATAGGAATGCTTCTTTGTAGTATGATATGTAATTAGTTATTGACTCGTATGACAATCCTAAGGTGTTTCTGAGATTCCTCAGAGAAATCAAGCTTGTGAAGTTGGTCATTAGATAGAGTGCCAAATCCCTTGCTTTTTGCCCGTTTAGAATGTATCTGTCAACGATGTCTTTGTATAGTATGTCATCAAAGTATTGTACGAGCATTCTCGTCTTGAACTCTTTTTCTTTAAAGAATATGTTAGGAAATCCTCCGTTTTGAAGATATTCTGTTAATGACTTGATTATCTGGTGTTTGTCTTTCTCTAAAACAAGATTCTTTTTGACATTTTCATGTTTAAGCATTACGCCCTTAAATTCTAAGAATTCTTTGAAACTCAATGGTGAAACTTCAAATGTAAGATTCCTTCCAGTAAGCAGCGTGGAATACTCTCTTTTAAGAAGATAAGAAGATGAGCCTGATATGATGAATTTGCAATATTTTTTTAGGTCGTACTGCCTCCTAATCCATGATTCCCACCCATTTTTGCGATGAATCTCATCAAAAAAGATGTATGCCTTCTTATCTGGGTTAATCTCGTTCCTATATGTGTCGTGGATGTTTTCTATATTATCTGGTGAGAGTTTGGGATCTTCAAGGTTTACGAATAATATCTGGTCGGGGTTGATGCCTTTATCCAAGAGTTTTGCAATCATCTGATACATCAAGGTGCTCTTTCCAGATCTCCTGACGCCTGTTATTATGGTTATTTCAGGTATTTCGACTGATTTTAATAATAAGTCATATTCTTTTCTCTCTTTGCATGTTAGTGTGTCATCTATCTTTTTTGTCGTCCACCAAGGATTATGTTCGTTAAGCTTTTGGATTTCCATGTTATGTTAGAGTGTAACAATAACTATATAAATGTTACGGTTAAACGTAACGAGTCCCTTCTTTAAAATAAACCTCAGGACGAATGCACCAGCCATGAACTTATTTGAACCCCTTGCTTTTGCAAAAGATTTATTAAACAATGCATAACTAAATTTGTTTGATGAAAACTTTAGTTATAAGTCTTGGTGGTTCACTAATCGTTCCTGAAGAGGTAGATTTTGAATTCTTAAAAAATTTTAAGCTCTTGATTGAAGAATTCATCAAAAAAGACTTTAGGTTCATAATAATTACTGGTGGTGGCAGGACTGCAAGAAATTACATGGCTGCTGCAAACAAGGTTTCAAAGCTTCACAAAGAAGACGTTGACTGGCTAGGCATACACGCAACGAGGATAAACGCGCACTTGTTAAGAACAATATTCCGGTCGCACGCTCATAAGCGGATAATTACTAATCCATGTGAAAAAATTAGTTTCAAAGAAAAAATATTGATAGGAGCTGGTTGGAAGCCAGGCTTTAGCACAGACATGGACTCAGTTCTACTTGCAAAGCAGTTTGAAGTCAAGCAAGTGATAAACCTCTCAAACATAGAATACGTCTATGATAAGGACCCAAAAAAATTTGAGGATGCAAAGAAGATAAAACAGATATCATGGAGTGCTTTTAGGAAAATAGTGGGTGACGAGTGGGACCCTGGCCTAAACGCTCCCTTTGACCCTGTTGCAAGCAAAGAAGCACAAAAAGATGGGATGACTGTGATAATTACAAATGGCAAAGACCTAAAAAACTTAAAGAGCATATTTGAAGGAAAAACTTTCAAAGGAACAATAATATCTTAAGGCTCAAGCTCTACATTAATGAACTTCTTTGCGTAATGGTCAACGATTGCTGACAATACCAATGAATAAACTATGAACACTAAAGCCAAGTTCATAATGATTTCTAAACCTTGCAACTGCTTGACAGAAAAAGAGAATACAACCGCTGCAACAGCGATTCCTTTTGGCATGTTAAGAGCTATGAATAACTCTTCTTTAACCTTATAACCAGACTTTTTCAAGGCGATAGTCACCGCACACCACCTTGAAACTATTAGCAAGATGAACAGCACTGCTGACTTTATGAAGAACGAAAGCGATAAATCTATGCTTATCAAGAATCCAACCAGCAAGAAGACCAAAATCTCAAGCGCGTTAGAGAAGATTGAGCTGAACTCCTTTAAAGTAATCTTTTTCTTTACATACATGTTTCCAAAGAACAAGCCCATCGTTGCAACGCTTAAAACACCGCTGCCGCCAAGATTCTCAGCTAGAATATAAGAGATAAGCGCAGCTGTTATTATGGCCAGAGGAGACAAGTCGTGGTGGTAAAAGTTTCTCATAGCCTTAAATATTATTATCCCGACAACGACTCCCGCGCCTATGCCGATGATTATCTGTTTGAGGAAAGGAACTGTCTGACCAACGAAACTCTCAAATATCTGTCCACCCTCTGAAGCAGCCAAGAAATCCAAGACTATGAATGGAACTATTACTATGATTGGAGTGTTTATTATCGCTTCAATTTCTAATAATCGTATTGTCCTAACAACCTTGCTCTTCAAGATTGAAAACACTGATGCAGGGTCTGTTGCAGCCATCATCACTGCGAATATAAATGAGAACAAAATGTTTTGTATGGAGAATTCAGGATAGAAAAGTATGGTTGTAAATATAGTTATTATTATAGTATTTGTAACGATGAATAACAACACCAGCTTTAAGGAGTCAGCTGAAAAAGTGTCAATCTCCCTAATCTTAAACCTTGAAGAGCCGTCAAATATTATCATGACAAGTGCGAGTATTGAAATTGATATCAAGAAAACAGGGTTGAACTCAAAGACGGGTTCTCCCTTGTAACTTATGGCTTTCAAACCAACACCAACTAGTACTAGTAGCAAGACATTTGAGATTCTCAACCTCTTAGAAATGATTGTGATTACTAAACCTAGTAAAAGGATGATTGCTATGCTTGTAAGAACACTTAACGCTTCCAAAAACTCACCTCTAAAACACTCTTTAACACTTCTATTTATTAAACTTTTCTATAAAGATGCTTTGTTGCGTAATTCTTTTTATTTTCTTATGATGATGTATGCTTTTTTTCCGATGAATTTTTTTGCTGACATTATCATTGCGCCGTTTCCTATTGGTTTTACTTTTTCTTCGTAAATTTCTTGAAGCGTTTTTTACAATTGTCACACTTGAAGATTCTCTGTTTTTCTGCTATTGTTTGACGGTAGCCAAAGTTTATTATGCTGTTTGAACTGCAATGTGGACAAGGCATGTATTTGTCTGTTGTGTTTTTGCTTTTATATTGATTGCTTAAGATTATTCGGAAGAATTACGAATTAAATGAAGTACTGCGTTAAGACTGGTTGTGAGAAAGTCAGGCAGAAGCTATTGCTTTCATAATAGGCGGTTCTAAGTTGTTCATGGTTATCGCTGCAGACTTTTCCTGATTCATTGAGTGTATGGTCAGAAAGATTAGCAGTGAGTTGTTTTTAGAGATTGCCTTTAAGCTAACCTCATCTATGTTTTCAAGAATCTTCTTTGAAATATTATACTCTTTTAAAATATTGGATGCATTGAGTATTTCGACGCCAACCAAATCACTATTTTTATTGAATTCCAAGTGAAAATCTCCAATCATAACATTGGAGTATACATTGCTGTCTCTTTTATAAACGTATAATAAGTCGTTTAACTTATCATAATTAAACTTAAGATTTCTGATGATACTTTGCTTTCTGATAGTATTTAATTGCTTCATCTTGTATGCGCCTCGTTATCTTAAATATGGTTATTAAATATAAAGATTTCGATTTCATGCTGACGGGAATCTTGAATATCCTGTTCTTGCTTAGCTTGAAGTATAAGTCGAAAACGTATTTATAGTTTGGATTCTTAGACTTTGATATTCCGGCAAAAACTAATTTATCAGGCTTAAGGACGTTTTTAATCACTTCTTTTAGGTCAATCTTTTCCCTGTCAAGTTTTATTGAGAAATGCGGCTCGTTAAACTCGATATCTTCCTTGCTGTATGATCTTAGTCTGGCTTTTATCTTTTCTAAATTCGCTTTTTTCAATCTATTCTGCATTTAAATTACCAAACAATATTTCCATAACTGCTTTAAATTGTTTATTTAAGATTATTCGGAGGATTTTTGCTTTTGATGAATGTTTTATTGGCTTTTTGAAAGGGAAACAATTCCGGCTGGACACTCGGAAAAGAAGTTTTTAGATGTGAAACATCAAATCATTAGGAGAGTGTCGTTTCCTGCAAGAGAAGTTGCTGCCAAGAACAAAAAGTGTGAAAAATGCATAAAAAGACATATAAATACACTAATCTTTTTTCTTATCATGGATGTCGATTATTCTTCTGCCTCGATAAAAATCAATAAGGTGCTCAATCAACTAGACAGGTTCACAATAGATTTCTGTTCGATGCTTGAGGAAGCAAATATAAAATATGTGCTAATATCGGGCTACATCTCAATCCTGTTCGGGAGAAACAGATCTTCAGAAGACATAGACTTAATCATAGAAGATTTAAACTTTGACAGATTCTTGTCATTATGGAATATTCTGCTTAAGAAGTACGACTGTCTGAACACGAAAAATGCAAAGAAAGCTTATCAAGATTACTTATTGACAAAACACGCGATAAGGTTTTCAAAGAAGAAAGAATTCATACCAAACATAGAAATGAAGTTTCCCAAGATAGAACTGGAATTGTGGGTTGTGAAAAATCGAAGAAAAGTATTTCTGAACGGGAAAAAACTGTATATCTCGCCTCTTGAACTCCAGATACCATTCAAGCTATTCCTCGGATCAGAGAAAGACATAGAAGACGCAAAGCATCTCTACGAGCTCTTTAAGGATAATCTAGATAAAGTTTTACTGAACGAATTTAATCGAAAACTTAAAATAACAGATATATTTAACAGGTATGTCAAATGAAAACACCAGAAATCAATCTTGAAGAACTAAAGAAAATAAAAGAAGAGAATTTCAAGGAACGAATG
Organism: Nanobdellota archaeon; assembly: GCA_018819065.1. Classification (GTDB taxonomy): domain Archaea; phylum Nanobdellota; class Nanobdellia; order Woesearchaeales. The sequence goes on from JAHJQL010000065.1 coordinate 16,722, forward strand.
GAATTCATAAAGAAATACGCTGACTGGCAGAAAAAGACCTCCAATAAGAAATGGAGTACACAACAAGGAAAAGTTATCAATTAAATTAGGAATATTCTTGGTAATGTTTTAAACAACTTTATTTTAGAGTTTGGTGATTGGGACGAGAAGTGATTTTCTATACGGTCAAACACTCGGAAGTTGGAAGGGATTGATGGTTGTTGTTGGCTGTTGTTAATGGCTGTTTTAGAGGGTGAGTGGGGGTTTTAGAGATGGGGAAAACACTCAAAAAGCAGAAATGGGACATTTCTTTTTTAAAGAAAGAAAAAAGGAATGAGCACTGGAGAATTAGATCTTTAAGAACGTGTTTTTATAGCAGTGGTAAAAAAGGTTTTTTGTCAAGTCGCTATTCATATAATTCTTTTGGAACTTTAAACTCTTTATCAGAAAAAACTATCTCTTCTGCCTGAGAAATTGCTTTTTTACAAATATTAGTCATGTGTTTATACTTACTTTCAACTTCCTTGCTAGTTATAGAAGAACTGTATCTTGCTGTTTCTCTTTCATCTACATCTGATTTTTCATCTTTAGCGCTGTAAACAGTTATTCTGTCAATAAATTCGTCTTCATACTCTATGAGTTTGTTATTATTAGCATATCTAAGAAAAAAAGCTGTGCATTTCTGACTTCTGCTTTCAATACCGAATTTAGACAGAATAGCCAAAGCGCAATAGTAAAGAGTGTAAAACCATTCTTCAGGAATTTTATAATCAAACCCTTTTTCTTTATAGAAATCGCAGAGTTGTAAGTTAACTTTTGCTTTTGTAATATAATCTTCTGCCACTTTATTGTCTGGCTTATAAATAATAAGACCTTTATGCTTCTTGCCTTTTTTCTCATCTTTGGTGGCGATTACAAAACAATCTCTGACTTCTTTTTTCATTTTTTGGTTGTGCTCTTTATGAACTTAATAAACTTATCCTGCCCAAACAAGATTATTCCCTTCTTTATAGCATCAATGAATACTTTGTTTGGCTTTTCAAGTTCGCATTTGAATTCTGCATGTGTAAAATTAATCGAGTGTATTTTTTTAATTTGTGTTTTTTGCATCTTTTTTATTGATTCTTCAATCTGCAAAAATTTATTCTTATTGGTTACTCCTAAAATATCAATGTCATTAGCTTCTTTTGGAGAATGAATGACGCTACCATAAATCAAGAGAAAGTCTACTTTATCTTCTAATTCTCTGAAGTTGCTTATCCATCTTTGTTCTTTTAGAGCATCTTTCGTTAAAGCAAGAGATAAAGTCTTCTCTGTGACTTGGTTATCCCAGTTTAAGCTAATGCTATAAGCGCTTGTTTTGCCTGCACCTATTGGAGAAAGAATAATTAGTTTTTCTATTTCTAGTTTCTTAAGAACCTTCCATGTTCCTACTCTGCTCATGCCGATTTCTTTAGCTAAAAAGGTCGTGGTTGGCTTTATTGTAAATTCTTTTAGCAATATTTTCAAGATTTTGGTGTTTGGCTTAGTTATTTCCATTTTGTTAATAGTTATTAACTAATAGTTAATAGTAATATTTAAATGTTTCTGTTTGAGGAAATGGCCTCTTTTTGTTCTTTTACCATTTTATTATTGAAATATTTATTATTTTTATAGCTTGTGCGTGAATGTCTAGTGCTTGTGACTATCTTTTTTTCTTGACAATCTTTTAGAATCGATTTTTTATTCGAAAAGAACAATCCCTTGATTGATATTGTTTTTTAGGTTTTTATTGGTTAATTCTTCTTTGAAATGCAGCTCAATTTTTCTTTTAATTGTTTTTTCTGCTTCTTTTAGGTCTATCTCTCTTCTGCTTGTGTCCATGTATATGTCTATGTCGCTTTCTTTTCTGTTTTCTGCTTTTGCTATTGAGCCAAACAGTATTATTTTTGGATTGTTTTGTTCTTCATAGATTCTTGTTAATGGCGAGCGTTTAGCGAGCCAATGGGTTTAATTCCCCGACCTTTAGGTCGTATTCTTTTAGAAAACTTTTTTACGCTGCTTCGCCGCAGAAGTATCTGCGGACGAAACTGCGCACTAATTTACCAATCTGTAAGTAG
>JAHJQL010000066.1 GCA_018819065.1 Nanobdellota archaeon
CGCAACTTTATTAAACTTGTTCGTTATTATATCCATCGTAGCAGTCACCTCGTCGACAAAATTTGTATGTCAGTACTATTTATAGACGAGAACTGCTACTTAAATCTATCGAAAATTCTAAGAGGATTTCATATTAGCCCAAAAAATTATTCTTCTTTTCTCAGTTCTTTTTTAATGACTTCTAAGAATTTTTTTAAATCTTCTCTCTTGACAACTGCTCCACAAGCGTAGTCATGACCGCCTCCATAACCACTCACTCCTTCAAGAGCCTTGTTTAGTATTGGTAGCACCTTTATGTGTTTGCTTCTAATAGACATCTTCGCCTCATCGCGTCTGTCACGCCCTACGATTATGAACTTGTCTGGAAATAAGTGCAGCAGTTCGTTGCTTAGTTCGCTTGTGAAAGAATTCTTATTATAGGGATATATATAATGAATAAGTTTGCTGTTTGTTATCTTCACATTTTTTAATAATTCCTGATACTCTTTGTTGTATTGCTCATACTTTTTATAGATGTATTTTCCCCTTGGAGTTGTTTGTTCTAATATCTCTGAAGGGTCTTCAATTCTTGTCAGTATCTTTACTGATTTCATAGATTCAGAAACGTTTCCTTTGATGTTAAATGAGATGATTCTAGCAATTAAGCCTATCTTTGTTTCAAATAACGCGTCATCAGGATTAATTGTGTTTTTGCCAAGCAGCTCAGGGTATTTTTCGATGAATTCATCCTTAAAATCTGGAATAAACCAATCCCCAATGCAGCCAGCCATTGCAATCCACAAGTTTTTCTTTGTTATCTGCCAAGCCCAGTAACTAACTGGTCTGTTATCATTTTCATCATGTACTCTTGGGTTGTAATAATAAACTTTCTTTCTCTCAACAACAGGGTGGTGATCAATCCAGATTACTGGCTGGCTTATCTTGTCTAAAAAATCCTGGCTGACAACTGGGATGTCAAGAATGAACACCTTGTCTGGCTGGTACTCATCAACTTTCCTTGCAAACTCTTCTTTTAACTCAGAGCCAACCTTAACAACAACACCTTTTCCATCACCTACAAAGCTGTAAAGTTGAATGAATGAAGAAACACCATCAGGGTCGTCATCAAAGAAGAATAATGGTTTGACAGAACTTCGAAGCAGCTCTCTTATCTCTTCAATCTCACTATTTGTCAAAGCCATTTTTTCAAAGAATAATCATTGTTTTAAAAAATTTGTTAAATAAGTGTATAGTTAGATATTTACTCTTCTAATCTGATCTTTCCAAACGTCAAAAACGATGAAGTTATCTGTAACCTTTTCTCCAACAAGAGTCTTTAATGTTTGAGAAACAATTACCCCCGCAGCGAAATGTACTGTTGCGTTTATTATACCTTTCTCTGCAATGTCACCCACTTTTATCTTATCAGCCACTTCTTTGAACAAGTGTTTCTTGTTAGAAATAAATATTGCACCTTCAGAACCTGCATACTTGCAGTTAATCAAAGGAGTCTTCTTTTTTACATATTCTCCAACAATTTTCATAATATCTAAATCATTGCTGCAGTCTATTATTAAGTCTGAAGAGTCTAGTAAGAATAAGTTATCTTTCATCAGTTCTTCATGAAAAGTCTTAACCTTATTTTTAGAATCAACAATCTCAAGCCTCTTCTTTATCTGCTTAGCCTTAAACTTGTTGTCATCCTCCTCTAAATAAAGAGTCTGCCTTTGAAGATCGGGCAGCTCGATTCGGCCCTTGTCAATTATCCTCATATTTATTCCTTCCCTTTGAAGCATCTCAGCAACAACTGAACCAAGGCCGCCAACACCAATAATAGTCACTGTTTTTTTCTTTATTTCAGTGCTTTTCTTTCCAATTCCAGAGAACAATTCTTGAAACTTGTACTTATTCATTTTTAAAATAGGATTATGAGTTCATTTTTAAATGTTTTTCATCATTTGCAGATTTAGACTAATTGATGTTGGTTTCCCCTGAATACTTGGAGAGGTCGGAGTTTAGCGCAACTTTCCGTAGCGAAGTCCGAAAAATCCAAAGTTTGCCCGAAGGCGACTATAAATAAATCTTTGCGGAGCAGACTAAAATTTAAGAAAAATTAAGCTTACAAAAATTCAAATATTAACTTCAGAGTAGTTATAACAGAAAAGTTTAAAAAGTTTAGTCACACTCTAATTTATATGGTGGAATATGTTGATGGAATTGAGAAATCAAAGATTGAAAATATGGATGCTCTCAGATCAAAATATCCTTTCTTGGAACAAATTATAGCACAGCAAACATATGATTTATTTAATATTGAAGAAGCAGTAGTCGATGAATCTGTTTTAGAAGGAAAATGTTATAATCATGGTTCTGAAGGACCAGAAGCTTTTGATGAACAGATTTATTCTTTCTCTAAAGGCGAAGTAAGGGAATTAGCAGTTCTTATTAATCCGTATACAAAAGACAAAATAGTGAGGAGACCTTCACCTAGTGTAAGAGAAGAACTTACCTCTCAAGAAATTACTCCAGATTTTTTAGTTAAATCAAGATGTCTTAAGTACGAAATAAATGGCGAACACCACCACGATTTTAGTTTAATTATCTACAAATCTTAAATCAAATAAAAGTTCAATTTTTCTCTTTCTTTTACCTAAGGACGAATTGATATAATTGATGTTATCGCTCTCTTCATAATGAGGCTCCTTGATTTCGCGATAGAAAAATCGGACCTGAGCTAAGTAGAGATGGAGAGATGAGGAAACTAAAGGTTTCCGAAGAGTTGCGAGGTTCGGCGTAAATGGCAAAAAACCAATAAGTTTATATATTGAGTAAGATGTATCTTACTTAGGTGATAAATGTGGATATTGCTATAACAAGAATGAGTTCAAAAGGACAGATTGTAATACCTGCTGAGATGAGAAAGGATTTTCAAGAAGGAGACAAACTTTTATTGATACAGACAGATGGTCAATTAATTATGAAGAAAGCAAGTAAATTGGATGTGGTTCTTAAAGAAGATTTGGAATTTGCTAAGAGAACTGAAGAAGCTTGGAAGAGAATTGAAGAAGGTAAAGGTATCAAGATGGATTTTGACGATTTTATTCAAGAGATGAAAAAGTGGTAGTTGTTGTCTTTGATCCAGTCTTCGAGAAGAATTTTAAAAAAATTAAAGATTCATCTCTGAAAGATAAAATAATCACGCAAATTTCTAAAATTAAAGATAATCCAGAAGTTGGAAAGCCCATGAGATACGAGATAAAAAGAACTAGGGAATTGTATATTTCACCTTTCAGATTATCATATAAACTAGAAGGAGATACCGTCTACATTCTTGCTTTATATCATAAAGACTTACAGTAGTTTTTTGCCATTTTTTCTTTAGAAAAGCCGAATTGTGCTATTGCGTTTAATCAATGTTTATATTCTTTAACACCGTAGACTCTGGTAAGGAAAAGTGTGGTGTTTGCTGTGCAACTTCAAAAAGTATTTTAACTCTTTAATCTTTCTTTTCTTTCGTGGTTGGAATTCCCAAGAAGAAAAACGAAGAGCATCCTGTTTTGAAGAATGCACATTTGTTCTATGAGCGAATTAATGAGCTTACAAAGAAGCATTCAAAGCCAAAGGAGGATTTCTTTGGAGCAGCGCCAAACATCTTTGTTGGAAGATACGGCTATCCAAACATTAATGTTGGTATTCTTTCAAACGAACAAGTGACTGACGAGTACGACGACCCTTTGATTTGGTATAATAAAAATTTTGACATTCCAAGGATAGTTTCTCTCAGAAGTTTTCTGATAAATTCAAATTTTAAATCTCATGTGAAATCATTTAATGATAGGTTGCTTGAAATGACTCAGGAAGTTGGGATGGCCAAAAAACCTGTTGATGTTGAGATAAACCTTGAGAAGAAGCCACACTACAAGCTAGAAGTAGGTGCGGATATTACGCCTTATGGCCCAACAGTCAAGTTAAAAAAAGCTGCACTTACAGAAAATCCAAGTATTCCTTCAAAGGTCCAAAAAGTGTTTTCAGACACAGATCTAAAAGCGGTAAGCGCCATTGACTATCTTAGCAAAAACGAATTTGACGAGCACTACTTAACAAAGCTTTTGAGTGCAGGAACACTTGGGGTGAAGACAGAGCGAAAACTAGTTCCGACAAGGTGGTCGATAACTGCTGTTGATGATACTCTTGGGAAGAGAAACATCAAAAAAATAAAAGAATATGAACATAAGATGAATTATCAAGTCTATACTGGCGACTACATGGGAAATTATTACATCATAATGTTTTTTCCAGAAATCTGGAGCTACGAATTGTTCGAGTCGTACATGCCAAACGACGCCTGGAAATTAAAAGAACTAAACACGTTCACCGATTATGAAGATTACAACAGCCGAAAAGAATATGCTTACAACACAGTTGGCGGCTACTACGCTGCAAGACTACCAGTAACAGAACTTCTTCTCAGAGAAAAAAAACAAGGTTCAGCACTGTTGCTAAGATTTGTAACAGATGACTACTGGGTGCCACTTGGTGTTTGGGTTATACGCCAGACAGTTAGAAGAACCCTTAGCAATAAACCATTAGAGTTTGGCTCAAAAGAAGAGATGATAAAACATGTCAAAGACAAGATAAAAAATGAATTTAGATATGATTCAACAAATCTGCTTGAAAAAAGCATCTTACTGAGAAATTTATCAACGCAAACTAAAATAAGCAAGTTTTTATAAATTTTCAAAATATTTATATAGTTGTTTTTGCACAATTCTTCAGGTGAGGTCTGGTCAAATAACTATATTCTTTCTTTTAGGAATAGTTATTATCATAACTATAGGATTTTTATATTTTACACTTAAAACAAAATCTTCTCCAGATATAGAACTTATTGATAACTCAGTTGATTTAATAAGCGCTTATGTTGATTCTTGTGCTAATATAGTATTTCCAGAATCAACAAGGTATGTTGCTTCTAGCACTTTCTTCTCGTACACCATCCCGCAATATTTTTTTGGAACACCTTACTTATACTACCAAGGAGTTTCTTTTCTTCCATCAAAATCTGATTTTGAAAAAAGATATAGTCAATATTTAACTATTAAAATGGACTTGTGTGTTAAAAAATTCTCTGAAATAAGTGATTTTTTACCAGCTAATCTGATTTTGGAAGGTAATTATTTGTTAACTGAGGTGGTTGTTGCTGAAAATTCAATTACAGGCGTTATAACTATTAATGTTTTTTTGAATAAAACAAATGAGATAATTAAAATACCCGATACAACAATACGCATAAATAGCAAACTTGGAAATCTTTACGAAGTAAGCAGGTTAAGTTTGGTTCCATCAGTTTTTTGCATTAGTTGCGTAAAAGATTATTTGCATCAGCATGATTTGTTTGGCAGGGTATCATTAGCAAATACAGATGGTGATTTGGAGTTTTTGTACGGAGACTACTCTCCCTCTGACAAAGGATTTCCTTTAGTGGTGAATTTTTATGTCAAACCATGATAAATTAAGAACATTAATGATTTTTTTAATAATACTATTAATTAATTCACAGTTTTTAACAGCTCAAAACCCTACAACTTATGATAATCTGCTTGATTTTTTATATGAGAGTAGTAGCTATTATGATTTTGAAACAACAAGACCAGATGTTGTTGTTTGTGATTCTGAATCGGTCGCCAAACTTGATATTTCGAAAAATCATAGGAATATGAATATGTATGAAAGTAAGGATGTTTTTATTGTGGAGAGTGGTGATTGGAAGGATGTTTTAAAAGCAACCACATTGAGTATTTGGAAGCGCAGTTCTGAGAAATGCTCAACATATTCTGATGCAGATAATAATCTTTGTGCTTACCCTCTGCTTGTTATCAATTACAATGATGTTTTCAGCCCTTCGATTTTTTTAAAACAATATACTGCTAAAAAGGTTAAAGGTTATAATGTTTCCAATATAGCATCTTCTAAAGATGCAAGAAATGGACTGCAAACAGGCTTAAAAAATGATGGTGTGCTCTCTTTTTATTCTGCCAATAGTTATTACTCGTTTTGGAAAAGTTATGAATTTGTAGTTGTTAGTGATGATAATTATGTCTCGGGAATTCACGCAGCTATAATAGCGAGCTCTATCAATGCACCATTAGTTTTTGTTGATGAAAAAGAAGCGGAAGTTCTAATTGCAAATCGTAAAATAATAACTGTGAGCTCAAAAGGAGTCCTCTCCGCAAAGCCAAGATTCAAAGATTTATTCAAGAAAGCCAGCCAAGGGATTGTTTTAGAATTAGATGTTAGTGATGAACTGTCTACTTTCGAATGTCATACCAAGCTGCAGGCAGTTGGTGCTGGCAATGGGAGTTTTTATATGCCAATGAATCGGAAGATGATAATATTTAACCCTTTAGACTTAAAGGAGAGTTGTAGCATCGGATCTGAAGTGTTAGCGTCCAATGGCGAATTTTATGGGATACCTGAAGAGTCTGAACAGTGGACTTATTGTAAGGATTCATTAATGACTGCTTATCTGGCTGTTGCTCGCAATGAGCATATACTTTCAATTCCAATTAGTTATAGAGAAGAACTATTTCCTCTTCCAAACTCCGGGTACCCAGTATATAATTATTTAAATCCTGAATATAGAATGACGACCCCAGAATATTTAAAATTGCGTTTCCCAAGATTTTATGAAGTAATAGGTGAAGCAAGTAAAGGATGGATAGAAGATTCTGAACTGAGAAATTTTTCAATACTAAGACCAGGTATAGAAAGAATTATGCTTGCAATAGAGCTCGTTAATAACAAGCTTAACACACTACCATCAAACTTCTTAGATTATGACAAAACACCTTATATCACAATCTTAGGGTCTCCAACAGCTTTTCCATTCTCTCCATTATTATACTCAGAGTATAATGAACAAACAAAACCAGATGATCAAACAGGATACTCTAGTCCTGTTGATTACATGCTGACATTCAAAGATGAAAATACACTACATGGTTATGGAAGAATTACTGGAATTACAGTGAGTGATACTTCTTCATTAGTTATGAGAGGATTATTCTTGGAGACAAAAAATCGTTCAGTAATGATGATAGGACAATATGAGGATATACCAGACCAGAAATATGTAATCACTAATATTGAGAATATCAAAAAGAACTTTCAAAACACTAGTTGTTATATTGATACTGGCTATATGGGTGATCCTTCAGATATTTGTGTAAACTTAGCATACACTGATAGTGATGAAAGAGCAGTGCAATTTAGGAATTCGGACATAGTATCATACAACGGTCATGGAAGTCCTTCTTATATTAGAAATTGGTTTGAAGTATCAGATTCAGATTTTTTTTCATTTTCAGAACTGAAAAATGCAGTGTATATAGTGCATGCATGTTCTACTCTTGATATATATGGTGCGAAAGATTTCAGTGTGGGTTTTGCACTAATAAGACAAGGAGCAAAAGCATACTATGGTTTTAATGGGATGAGTGTTATGACAGACAGCATAAAAGATTTTGATGATATTTTAGTGTCTGGTTATGGAGAAGACCTCTTTCTTGGCGATTTTGATTACTTGCTTTATAACAAACAAGTTAGAAGTGAGATATCTGGTAACTTGTCTTCGACTATAGTAATAAACACTATGAATACTTTTATGTTTCCAAATGAAGAATTTTCAGAGATGCAGGTGAATTATGATAACATTCTTGATGAATTAAATATTTCAAACTTGAGAGAGTCAATTGCAGAGAGGAGAAGACGGATATGGACTGATCATTACTCACTTATAGGCGATCCTTTAAGTATTTTGGTGCCGGAGAGACAAGGTTATAATCAAGACAAAAAGTCAGTAATTGATATTCCTCATCGTATATTAAATACTAGAATACATTCTGACTATTTTTTTTCATACCAAAAACCTTATACAACCATTTATGATGAAATAGGAATATCTTTAGAAAAAATCATGTCTGTTACTAGCGGACATAAACTTTTTTCAAGAAAATATCCTTTAAAATCGAATAATACGATTTCCTTTAACTCAGTGGTTGTTTCTCATTATAATTTAAGTGGAAAAGCAAAACTATACGATGTCAACAAGACTGATTTTAATCTTATTAAAGAAATTACTATGTCTTGTAAGGAAATAAGTCCAACTCTTCCTTTTTTCGAGACTGTTCTTTATCCAACGGATTATAAGAATTCTTCATCGATGAAATTGTTTAATTGCAGTGGAAGCATAGAACCCTCTTTTGTAGATCAGAATAAACTGTACGAGGATTTCGTTCTCTTTATCACAGTAGAAGGTAACGGTATAATAAAGAGAGACTTTAGAAATTTAAGAATTATTAATGATTTATTAGACGACTCTCTTAGAGATGATGGTTCAGAAATAATTCCTTTGTTTAAAGATGATAAGATTTTTTTGAGTCAATATCTAGGATTCTGCACCCAGGTAAACTCAACAGAAACTACTCAAGAAATTAATGCGTCTGTTGAGTTTTATTTAACAGGATTTGACATAAACTCGCCTTTGTCTAGCCCATTCATATCTGAGAATTTTGACATCTTGAAATTAAAAGTCCAAATAGAACATCCGTGGTCTATCAATGCCAACATGGATATTTCTAAATATTACCTGGATGCAAAAGATTTTATTAAAGAGGATTTTGAACCAGAACCTGATTACGTGTGTTTTGTTGAATATATTCCTATAGTTAATACAGAAGTTGATGAAAATGGATCAATACGAATAATAAACAATACAGTAACCATTCCTGATGAAGAGGTACTTTCAAACTTAGGATTTTTCAAGATTAATGTTTATACTACTAATAGAACTTATGAGGATGAGAGGTTCTTCCTGACTTATGATATGGGAAGATATGTAACAAGATGGACAAAAACAAATATGCCAATTTCAATTATATAATTTTTTTACTAGTTTTACCTATCGTGTCAGGACTAGATACTGATATGTATACAACTATAACTGAGATTGATAACTCTTTTCTTGTCGAAACTTATCTTGTAGTTGAGAATTCTTCAGTGAATATTTTTGAGGATTTATTAGTTGCAGTGAATAATCCTTATCAAGGATTTGAGAATTTTAGATATCCTTTTTTTATTCCCGCAAATGAAAGTGTTGTTATTCTAATAGATTCTTTTGAAATTGATAAACTATCTCCTGAAAAAAATTATATGATTAGTGTTAATAGTAAAAATATTAATTTATTACACAAACAGTTTATAAATACTGGTTTTAAGGAAATGAATGCTGATGTTTTATTATGTATAAACAATGAGTGTGGTAAAATTGTTGGGTTGGTTGGTGATAATTTGAGTGTTTCTATTAAAAAACCATTAGGTACTGTGGCTAAAATATTTCTTATCTCCCCTCTTAATGAATCATTTTTGTTGAAAAATCATAGTAAACATGTTTTGTCTAATAAAGGTCTTTATATTTTCAACGTTACAGTTTCAGGCCAGCCTTATTTGACCTTTAATCAACAACTATTTATCAACGTATTAGAAAAACAAGCGGTTTTTGAAGTCTTTAATAATAGTTGTGGCAATGATGTTTGTGATTCTGATGAAAGTGAGTATTCTTGTCCAATTGACTGTTTAAAAGTTGCTCAAGAAACAGATTTATCACTTAATAAATCTTCAGAACAAACAGGAGGGCCAACAGGTAATGTTTCGACCATCAAAAACTTTGAAAACAATAAGTTTGAAAAAAAAAGAGATTTGAAAATCCTGGCAATTATCATTTTTACAGGAATTATGATTGTTCTATTTTTCAAAATTAAATCATCAAGGAAATAATTTTTTTTTAAGATCAAAAATCATTTTTCTTTTTTTATCACTTCAAAATCAAAAAGGTTTTATACTACTTCTTTATCCATTATCATTCTAACAATTTGTAGTGAGGTATTTTAAAGTGAGGAAAATCTGTGTAATCAACCAGAAAGGTGGCGTTGGAAAAACGACTTCTGCTTTGAACTTGGCCGCTGGCCTTTCTCGTTCTGAAAAAAAAGTTTTGCTGGTTGATATTGATCCGCAGAGCAATATAGAGTTGTCAATGACTCTTGAAAGCAGCTGGACAATTTATGACTTCATATTTGAAGGAGTCGCTCTTTCAGAGTGCATTAATAGTCTTGGAAAAAACTTGGACCTTGTAAGGGGAGATGGTAGAGTGCTTAGAGCAGAACACTCCGAGCCAGAAAAAATACTAGGGCGATTAAAACTTATAGATAATTATGATTATGTGATATTTGACTGCGGACCTTCAATGACTGCAATAAATAAAGTTGTGATGCTTTACTGCAAGGAAGCAGTTATACCAACATCAACTGATTATCTTGGATATGAAAGCCTCACAAGAATGGTTAAGTTCTTAGAGGAATTCGCAGACTTCAATGACCACGACATAAAACTATCAAAAGTAGTGCCGACATTTTTTGATGTTAGAAACAAGATATGCAGTCTGATGCTTGACAAGATAAACAACGAATTCTACCAGTACATCTCAGCACCAATCAGGGTGAATTCAAAACTCAAAGAAGCACCGATGAAGAAGATGTCAATCTTCAAATACGACCCTAAATCATCAGGTGCAAAGGATTACTGGGCGTTAGTACAGTCAGTGTTATGTGATGAGATAAATTATTCAAGCAGCAAAGTGGAAAAGGTTGCTGTTGTGAAAAAAGAATCATAATCTTTTTTTTCCCCCATGAATTTTTCTGATAAGATTTTCTAAATCAGAATCAAACTCTTCACGTCTACTTGCTATGATTCCTGCCAAGCCAACTCCTCCAAGCGCCATTGCTCCAAATAACATGGTGAGCAAGTCATATAAGTTTCTAGATTTTTCCTGTTTTTCAAACTCTTTATTCGCTGACAGGTACTCTTCACTATTTCTTATCTCATATAATTCTTCAACAAGGTTATTAACATAATTCTTATTAAAATTATTATTAATTTCTTTTTTTATTTTATACTCTGTATTTTCAATCATTTTTACAAGTTGTGGTTTGTTTTTGTATATTTCTGCACTTTTACCTGCACTGCAACTTACTCCTCCCAAACCTACCAGTGAAATAGCAATTCCTGTATATATTCCAATTAAATATTTCTTCATAATTAATAGAATTTCTTTTTTTATAAATATCTTTTATCGTGATATCACGATATTACTTCGTATTTGAGTAGAAGTAAGGCATTAGTTTTTTTTCAGCATTTCTAAGATGAAATTGGTATGTCGAATAAGAAACCTTCATCATATCAGCTAATTGTTTAATTTCAACTTTTCTTGGATAACCATAGTATTCATTTTCAATTGCTAATTCCATTGCTCTGCTTTGTTTTTCTGTTAATTTTGGCAGAATGCTTGTTATTGCAATATTTTCTATTTTTTTCTGTGTTATTGAAACTAATCTTCCGCCATAAATTTTTGTCTGGGCAACTTTTACAAATTCCATGAGTCTTTCTTTCTCCCAAGAAGCCATTTCAAAAATATATTCTCCATCATTAGATATAATTATTGGTTTTACATATATTATTTTATGATTAAATATTGCTTTCATTCCAGAGTGTTGTTGAATTAGTCCAAAACCAAAGCTATCATTTGTCATATCTATTTTTATAGTGCGTTTATCTTTTTTTAAATCCTGCAAAAACTTTTTTTTCGACAACGAGTCTCCAATTAAATGAATTGATACTAACACATGTAAAATTTCTTCTTTGATAAAATGTGACAGGGGATAACCCATAACTGTAACATTGTATTTTTTAGTCCTGCTTCCAACAAGCATTCCTTCATTTGCCGGTATTATGATTTTTACAACCCACATAGATGTTATCGTGATATAACGATTATTTAAATTCTTTTAATTTTTCCGTAACATTTTTTAATGCTTTTCCTTTCTTTCTGCTAATGGACCTTGGGGAGTTTGATGATAGGTTTGTAGAAGAGTATAATAAAAATGCTTTTATTGTCTTTTTTTGCAAGTGCAAGATAGTTTATAGTGGAAGAGCAGAAGCATCACTTGGAAAAGGAGATAGGCTTGTTTCAATCAAGCAGGATGGAACCATCTTTGTCCACCAGCCTGAAGGTGGAAATCCTATAAATTACATGAAAGCAGGTGGCTCTGTCGAGCTGATAAAAGAGGATTACAGCGTCTTGTTTAAGGCATATAATTCTTTGACAAGAGAATACTTGGAGCTTGAAATATCAAGGGTTTATGACTTCATGTCTAGAAAACTTGAAGACGGAGAAAAACAGTTGTTAGCAGGAACAGAAGCTGACATGTCTGACATGATAAAGCAGAACCCTTCACTTATAAGTGCTGATTTTAAACCTTTAAGCAGAGAGGAACACACTAAATTTGGATTCATAGACGTTTTTGGACATGACAAGAAAGGAACACTAATAGTTGTTGAGTGTAAGCGATACACTTCAGGTCTTGACGCCGTGCAACAACTTCGAAGATACGTTGAAAAGATTAAAGAGCTCAGAGGAATCGACAAGGTTTCTGGAATTCTCGCTTCTCCAAAGATAAGCCCTAATGCTGAGGAGATGCTTAAAAAATGGGGTTTTAGCTGGGTGCTTGTCAACCCCCCAATGAGGCTTGTCAGGCACAATAAAGCGCAGAAAGGACTCGATGCTTTTTTTAAATAAACTATTAATTTATGCAAGTTCTGCAGGGAATAAGACCCATTGCTTCTGCCTGCCCTTTTGAAACATACATCTTTATGTTGCTCTTTGCAGTTTTCTTCATGTAGCCACAGTCTGGTTTATGATAAGTCAAGCCTTGTTTTGTTGAAACAAAGATGTCTTTGCTTTCATCTTCTTTTTTGGGCTCGTCTTTTTCAGACTTGTTTTGGAAGTCATGTGTTACATCAAATACTTCCATTTCTACTTCTATCTGAGGTTGCTCTGTTTCTTCAAAGGGCTTTTCTGGTTTTTTCAACTCAACGATTTTGATAACTCTGTTTCCTCTTTTTTTTCCCTTCTTGTTTTCTTTTGAAAAACTAGTTAAGAAAAACCCAACCATCAATAACAGTATTATCCCAACTAATAGAGATTGTGTGGTGCTCGTAGGGGTTGACTTAGTGTTTGCGAGGATGAAAAGCAAGATTATTATTAATGCAAATAAGGAATACCAGCTTTCAAACTTCCAAGATGATTCTTTGTTGATTGTTTGAAACATGAGAATTGTTGTTATAATCATAACTGTTAGTGCTAATATTTTTAGAAAGCCAGTCACTTGAAAAAGAATCATTACTAGTATTATCAATGCCAAGTAACTTATAACGATTGGTCCTTTGTTTTTCACACTATTCCCCTCTAATTTTTTTAGAATTAAACTATTATATAAACCTTTTGATTTTTATCTATTGTGAAGTGGTTATAAGTTTGTTTGGTTAGTTTTATAAATCAAGCCAAATTCATTTTTTTTTGAAAAATGCATTTTGTCTTCAAAACATCAAAACAAGAAATACACGATTTGATTCAAGCCTGGATACTGTTAAGCCTGGCGTTTGCAATCCTGCTTTCAGGAGGTGCCTTTTTCTCTTCAATCATGATAACAAAATTCATACTTGCAGCCTTGACAGTTGGGGTTGGATTTTTGTTTCATGAACTGGCTCACAAAGTTATGGCTCAGAGGTATGGCTGCTTTGCAGAGTTTAGAGCAAGCATTCAAATGCTTGTACTGGCGATAATAATGAGTTTTTTTGGATTCTTATTTGCAGCACCAGGAGCAGTCATTATATCAGGTCACGTGTCAAAATCCCAATATGGAAAAATAGCTGTTGCAGGACCTATAATGAACCTTATTATCGTTGCAATTTTTGGAATCTTATTATTGGTGGCAAATTACTTCTCCATAGCAGTTTTACAATCAATTTCCTCATATGGCATATGGGTCAACGCATTCTTGGCTTTCTTTAACATGATGCCATTTTTTGTTCTTGACGGAAAAAAAGTGTTGCAGTGGAGCAAGAAAATATATGTTGCTGTGATTATACCAACCGCAGTCGTGTTATTCTTGGCAGCGATGTATATTGAGGTGTGAATTAATGCTGTGAACTAAGCATCAATCACAGTCTGCTGAAAAAAAGAAAGGTTTAAATACTATCATCTTTATATAAACTCTATTAGGGGTTTAATTTATGGGTGAGCACGGACACGACATTCACTTCATGCTAATAGTTTTAGTGCTAACTTTTTTTATAGTAACGCTTTCAATCAACCAGCTAGACCCATCGTTTACAGCCAACGTCATCAAGAGGTCACCTGGAGAAAATGATCCCATAATCAACTTTTTAAAATCATCAGGGGAAAAATCGAGCTTTAACATTTTTGATTCGAAAAGAGCGAGTGCTTTACAGTTAGACTTGACTGGAAAAAATGTTGATGAAGAGGTACAGCCAGTAGACATAATCAAGTGTGACTGGGTAAATGTTGACAACAAGTATTATGCATTTGTAAAAGGGCTTACTGGTAAAGAGGCCTGCAAATCATTAAACTATAATTTATGCGTCATGACTAATAAAGAGACGAAGACGAGCTACTTTGCAAGTATGAATGCTGAATGTTCAAACCTGCAGATAGAGCTAACATCTAATAAGTTTGGCAGCTGCAACGAAGTAGTGTTTTCTACAACAGGCGATTGCTCAATAAAATCCTTGTCAGGCGGAGAGCCACTAGCTGGAGATGTAATTGAGAGTTCTTATACAAGCGTTCTTTGCTGCATATAAAACTGCAAGTAAAAACAAAATTTTAAAAATAGCTGGTTAATACTTTCTTTCTATGATTATTTTTCAGGAAGTTATAGATGCGATAATTATGACTCTTGGAGTTGGATTCATATTCATGGATGCCTTTAAGAATAGACCTTCTGATGTTTTAGACATTAACAGCTACACTGCAGGGTTTAATTGGAAGGACTTGTGGTTTGCAAGTCTTGTTGTGGCACCCGCAATAATCTTACACGAAGCGGCTCATAAATTTGTAGCTTTAGGCTTTGGAATGAGTGCAGTGTTTCACGCATCCTATTTCTTCCTCGCGCTTGGAGTTGTTCTTAAACTCATGAATTTCGGATTTATATTCTTTGTTCCAGGATACGTTTCAATTATTGGTGCTGGAACTCATCTTGAGTTTACTCTCATAGCCTTTGCAGGACCATTGATTCACGCATTGTTTTGGGTTGTTTCAACAATCATTCTAAAAACTCAGAAACTTAATAGAAAGAAGACTCACTTTTTGATCTTGACAAAAAGGATAAACGGATTTTTATTCATACTAAACATGCTTCCAATACCTGGAATAGATGGATTTAGTGTTTACTCTCATCTTTGGAATGTGTTTTTCTAAATTTTTTTGAGATGCGGCGTGATTTTTCATACCAAAATATTTATATATTAGTAATTTCTTTGATTTATTAGTTCACAAGTGTCAAAAAGCTTTCGAAAGCAAAAAAGAGCGAAAACAAGCTTTTTTAAGTATTTAAGCTTGAAAATAAGTTTTTTTACTTGATATCAAAGTAAAAATAGGTGGTTTGAGATAATACCTAGTAAAACGGAGTTATTAACATTCTTGAAGAGTAATCCTAATCAAACCTATACCTCAATCTCAAAACACTTCGAAATAGAAATGGGAACAGTCCGAGACCTAATGAAGATGTACAACGAACTAGTCGAAATAACAAAGATAGGAACAGCGCTAATGGTGAACGCAAAAAATGCGAAATAAAAAAATAATTGGAATAGGAATGATAATTACATTAGTTTTAGTTGCAGTACTAGTAATGGCGACGGTAACATCAGTGACGCTACAAGCACCATCAGATGGAGCGTGGACAAACAAACTATACACGGACTTGAATTTCTCATTCATCTTCTCAGGAAACAGTTCGGCGACGTGTATTTTGAAAATGGGGTTTAATGATGTATCTGGAAACAACTTAACAGATGTTTATTCAGCGTCTGTTACTAATAACACACCAACAACTTTTACTTCAAACACATCTATACCAGAAGGACAACACGCCTGGCTTGTATCTTGTGATGCAGTTGGTAGTTCATCAAGAATTATTGGTGTAGATAGAACAATACCTAGCACCATTACTGATGCTCCAACTAGCTGGCAGAAAAATGATGTGACAATAATATTTACTCAGAATGCTGATGATGGTTTAAGCTCTATAGATTATTATGGCTGTAGTGGAATAACATCAACACCATGCACTATACAACTCCTACCAGGTTTTCCTCCAATTTCTATATTTGTAAACAATGAAGGCAATAACACAGTAAGATACTATGCCAAAGATGCTGCTGGAAATATTGAAACTACAAAAAACATAGGTGTCCTAATAGACAAAACTGTTCCTTCAATAAACCTGATAGAGCCAAACAACAGTGCAATATTCCTAAACCAGAACACATTCAACTTTAAATTCAATGTTACAGATGCACTCTCAAGCACGCTAAACTGTAGTCTGAAGATAAACAACGTAATTAATGAGACAGATGGAACTGTAGCAAACAACACCCCGAAAACATTTGCAAACAAATTGCTTCCGGAAGGAACTGCGAACTGGTTAGTGCAATGCACAGACTTAGCAGGAAACACAAACACCTCAGTGACTAGGAATATGATAGTTAACGTCACACCAGACAAGGCAGTAGTATTCACACCAACATCACTAGTGAATGAATCAAGCATTAACATCTATGGATTTGTGAATAGAGCAGGTCAGAATACAAACGTCACAGTGTATGTGCAACAAGATCCTGACCAAAACAAAGGCTCGCAACTTACAACTTATGATGCTGCACTATTAGGAAACACAACAGTATTCAACCTCTCAGTTCAGAATACAACGATATTGTACCTTGATGATATAAATGGAGAGGCACCACCAGGATTTGCAGTTGGAAACTTTGTAGACTTCAACCACCAAGAGCCATACCTACTAAGACACCAGATAGTTGCGATGGAATATTATCCTTGGGGAATACAACTAAACATCACACCACAATTAAGAGCACCAATAAGCATAGGTGAGAATGTATATTCTTATAATCAGTCACAGCCAACAGGGTGGTTTAACATATCAGTCAGCCTAATTGAAGGAAACAACACGATAAAAGTAGAGTCAAGACGCTTAGGAACAATAAGCCCAGCGTCAGACAGCTACACAGTCTTCAAAGACACAACACCACCATCAATAAACCTGACAAACGTGATAAACTATACTACGACAACGCCGACAATAAACTTTACAGTGAACGACTCTTACGCAGTCAACGTCTCATCAATAATCGTGAATATATCAAACGCTACAAACAGCACAATATTTAACTCAACACAAGTAAACTGCACAACACTTCCAACCTGCAAAGTACAACCAAACTTATCAAACGGCTATCACAACATAACAGTAACCATAAGCGACGTGATAGGAAACACAAACACCGCAACAAAAGAATTCTTGATAGATACACAAGCACCACAGATATCACTGGTCAGCCCTGCTGATTTATATATTGAAGAATTGTCAAGAAACAAGACATTCTCATTTAACGTAACAGATGATTACTCATCAACCTTGAACTGTACAGTATACCTAAACAACACCAACACTGGAAACTTGTCAAACTCCTCAGCCATAATTGTTGCAAACGGAGGAACAAACCAGACAACATTTACCAACCTTACAGATGCAACATACAACTGGTGGGTGACATGCATAGATGGTACTGGAAACCAAAACCAGTCTGAAAAAAGAACGATAACATTCAACAACACACCAATATATGCCAAGATAGAACAATACTCAGAAGTTATTTCAACAAACAGCTTAAACTTAGTTGGAGTGATAGGAAAAGCCGATACAATGATTAATTTCACAGTAACGCAAGATGAAAAGATACCACAAATAACTCAAAGCTTGACAAACGAGAACTCTGAACAATTCAACCGCTCAATAAATTTTTATGTTTCAAAAGAGGCAGTTGCAAACGGTTCAAACTACTTTTTCATAAACAAAACCTATAATAACATATTCAACCACACAGACAGGTATGTAAGCTTCTCAAATCACGATAGAGAATACTTATTTAGATACCAGATAAAAAACGTTACAGCAATAAACAACCAATACTATAGCCAAGTGTTCTTAGAAGAAAACCTGAGCCAAAACATAACAACAGGAGAAATTGTCAAAATATATAATCAATCAAAACCA
>JAHJQL010000067.1 GCA_018819065.1 Nanobdellota archaeon
CCGCAACTTTATTAAACTTGTTCGTTATTATATCCATCGTAGCAGTCACCTCGTCGACAAAATTTGTATGTCAGTACTATTTATAGACGAGAACTGCTACTTAAATCTATCGAAAATTCTAAGAGGATTTCATATTAGCCTATTCAAAAATCTTAAATACATTTTTGATTCCAAAAATTCAATAAAAAATAGTTTGAAATAATATTTGAAGTTTTAAGTCAAGAATGAATTGGATAATTTGAATTTTTGTTATAATAATTATTCTTATTCGAATTAAATTTATAAAAAAGACTTTGTTTTATGATAATTATGGAGATATTTATTGAAAAAACAAACAAAAGAATTAAAAAAAATTTTTCAGGAATAGCTAAAGACTTACTTAAAATATTGAAGATGAATTCAGAATCAGTTCTAATAGTAAGAAATGATGAGCTGATAACTGAAGAAGAGCAATTAAAGAATACAGATGATGTAAAGATTCTAAGTGTAATATCGGGTGGATGAGATGAACTGTTTGAAATGTGATGAGAACGCAGTGTTTTTAGAGCCAACACTTTGCAAAGAACACTTCATTAGTTACTTTGAAAAAAAAGTTAAGAAAACAATAAAAGATTTTAAGCTGGTCAAGAAAACCGACAGAATAATTGTTGCTTGTTCAGGTGGCAAAGACTCAACAACAATTCTTTATCTGCTGAAGAAAATTCATGGAACTGTTGAGGCATTAGCAATAGATGAAGGAATAAAAGGATATAGAAACAAGACACTCGTTGACTTGAAAAGGTTTTGTGAAGAAAACAAGATAAAACTAACCATTTACTCATTCAAAGAGTCATTTGGAAAAACACTTGATTTAATGTTAAAAAAAGAAAAAAACCCCTGCACAATTTGTGGAACCTTTAGACGATACCTGCTAAACAAACACGCGAGAGGTTATGACAAGATAGCAACAGGGCACAACCTTGATGATGAATCACAAGCAATAATTATGAACCTGACAAAAGCAAACACTGAGCTACTGTTGCGAAGCGTGCCAATAACAGAAAAGAAGAAAGGATTTGTGCAAAGAATAAAACCACTATATTTCTGCTCAGAAAAAGAAGTTGCAGCATACGCACTGCTAAAAAAGTTTTCAATACATTTTACAGAGTGTCCATATGTAAAACAAGCGTATAGAAATGATGTGCGAGAAGAACTAAACAAATACGAAGGAAAACACAAAGGAACAAAACTAAACATAGCAAAAAAGCACTTGATAATAATAAAAGATTTGAAATCGGAGAATTGGAATTTTAGACGATGTGCAAACTGTGGAGAGCCTTCAAAAGAAGAAAACTGCAAGTGCTGTCTAATACTTTCTAAACTATAAAGTAAATCGAAATATATATATATAAGTAACATCAAGTTTAACTATTATAAAATAGTAGAATAATAAATTAGGAGGTATTTTTTATGAAAAAAATATTTGTTCTCGTATTAATTTTTGCCTTTGTGCTTTCACTAACAGCGTGTAGTCAAACGCTGGTTGGAAAAGGCGGAGAGACAGACATTACAAAACCTGGAAAAGGAAGAGATTATTATGAACCACCAATACCACCAACAAATTCAACAACACCACCAACAGATCCACCAAACCCACCAACAAATATTTCAGGGAGTTGGAAAACAGTCGGAAACAATGTTTTCTCTTTTCCCACAGGAGTAAACGTTGGTATTGGAACTGAGAACCCAAAATGGAAGCTAGACGTAAATGGTATAGTTGGAGTTGGAGTTGCAAGCGATACAAACAACCCACAGATAATGCTTTCAGATGAAGGAAACGTTGGAAGAATACAAAGCTTCAACGGACCACTAGCAATCAACCCGCAAGGAAACAACGTTGGAATTGGAACAAATAATCCTACTCAAGCTTTGACCGTGAAAGGTAATATATTGGCAGAAGGGACAAAAGGCGGAACGGGTTATTATTATCAATTTGTTGAGAATACACGTCAACTCACCCCTCAAGACCTTCTTGGAATGAGACCTAGAAGTTTACCTTGTGATTTAATTGGCGGAGCTGATAGCGGGAAAGATGCTAAGAAAAAACAGCCTGGCAATGTGTATGGTAATGAATGTAGTAATATTATTGAAGATGTGGCTGCTGGTGCTTCCGACGACGGATATGATATTTATTATTATGTGTCTTGTATAGATCCAACTACCGGGAATCCCCGTGATAACTGTCCGGAAGCAGATGTTACTGTTCAATTCTATGCAAGTAAATATGTGAAAAAATCACGGGCAGGCGGAATGGCTGCAGGTATAGTCTATGCTAACAATGTGGTTGTGCAAAATCTTGACGGTAACCAAGCAGCCTTTGACGGCCAGCGCTGGATATCTCATGGTACTACAGGAAGATGTGATTCGCCAGTGCTTGGTGCATATGCTGAAGCATGGGTGAACAACGGAGTAGTTGAAGTGAGAGCGTGTAGAACTAATCAGGGTTGTTCTGATTGGACACGATGGACGGCACAGCAAACCTTCGGAGACCAAGTAGTCAGAGCATGGTATGGCTATGGTGTTGAGACTCTGGTGACATCTCCAGGTGGTAATACCGCTCCTACCTCATCTATGAGATACGGTCAACATATTGTAGGGAACAAAGCATTATGGGTTGATAGAAAATCTACTGTTTTTAGTGCAACAGGTCAGGGTGCCCATACAAGAACTTCTTGCGTTCTAGGCTGAAACTTCTAATTTTTTTATTCTTTTTTTTTCTTTTTCTTTTCAACAAAGCATTTTAATCAACGCAAAACTTTAAATAAAGAATGGAGTTAATGAGCAGTATGTTCATAGACGTAGCAATCCCAAATAATAATGAAGAAGCATTTATATCATTTGCAAAGAAGATAGGAACTAAAGAATTAATATTCTTATACGAGAAAGAAGAGAAGAAAAACTTTGAAAAAATCAAGAAGCTAAACACGAAAGAATTCTTAGTTTTTACAGCGATAACAAGGCAGCAATCAAAAAAATATGATTACAACTTCTCAACAGGGTCAAGAAACGACTTTGAAAACAAGAGCACAGACTACGTCTACGAAATAGAAAAAGATACAAAAAAAGACAACTACCACTACCGACAATCAGGACTAAACCAAGTATTATGCGCATTAGCAAAAGAAAAAGACATAACAATCGCGTTTAGCTTCAACTTGTTGTTGACGTCAAAAAACAAAGAAACAGTTCTTGGAAAGATGATGCAAAACGCGAGGCTATGCAACAAATACAAAGTAAAAACAATAGTTGCAAGCTTTGCCAGAAAACCAAACGAGTTAAGAAACGAAAAAGACCTGTCATCATTTGGAGCAGTTCTAGGACTAAAACCTTAAAGACGCAAAAGATGCAACGATAAAAACAGAAAAGTATAAATAATACGAGTTCTGAATAAGAATGATATGAGTTGGAAAAGAGGTTGGGTGATAGTAGTATTCTTAATAGTAATTCTAAGTTATAATGTAAACGCTGCTCAACCAGCGGATTGCAATACTGCGGGTGGGGTTTGGTGTTCGAGTGCCTGTGTTTATGGCGGGGAACCACCAACAGGGTTTGGAACTGTTGACTGTGTTGTGGATCAACTTCAAGGAGTTAAAACTAATCCAAACAAAAATTTTGTGTTTAAAACACTAACTATTAAACCAACTGGGACATTAAAATTTTATACAGAAATGGCATTTGGAACAAACGCTTTTTGTGCTCAAAATGCTGGTGGAGAAAAAGGTACTGCAGGAAGTCCTCAAGAAAAAGGTAAGAAAGGTGGCGATGGTGGAAAAGGAGGAAGCACCTGCGATTATAGTATTGGAGGCGACACAGGATATCGTGAAAGTGGTTGGCAATGTGGCGGTGATGGTGCCGGCGCTCCGATAAAATTAGGTGGAGTAAATGTAAGTATATATGCACAAACCTTGGAACTTAAAGGAGTGCTTAATCTTGAAGGTTATGTTGGTAATCCTGGTGGAAACGCGAAGTGTCATTATAATCCAATCTATTCTCTTGATGATTATGGATTTGGTGGTGGTGGAGGTAGTGGTGGTAGTGGCGCTGGTACTATTTCAATCTATTCAGTAAATATAACAGGTAATGGTAAAATTGATTTAAGAGGTGGACGTGGAGGAAATGGAGGAAGATTTAACGATGAAAATGGTGGACAGTGTGGAGGTGCTTTTGATAAAGGAAGTGGTGGTGGAGGAGGCGGTGGAGGTGCGGGAGGATCGCTGCAAGCGTCATCAACAATTCCTACAACAATTAATATAAACTGTACAGGTGGCCTTGGAGGAACGGGCGGATGTCATGGTATGGCAGAAAAAGGAAATGATGGTTCACAAGGAAAACCAATTGGTGGTTCGGTGTCTGCATGTATTTCAACAAATATAGATTTAAATGAATCCAATTGCAATGACGCTCTAGATAATGACTTTGATGGTTTTATCGATTTTGAAGATAGAGATTGTTATAAAACAGCCGTCTCTGATAATAATTGGAGTGCTAGCGGTCCTGTTACATTTTCAGATTTGACAACAATAAAAGGTCAAAAGAATCCAACAAGCACACTTATTTTTAATGCATCATCAAAAACAGGTCACGACGGTGTCTGTGGGGATGATGGAATTGCTGTTTATACACCGGTATTTTCTGATTTTAATACTAATTCAATTATTGACAACTTTGACAGTAATTCAAATGGTTGGTCTTTATCATCGGGTGCGACTATAACTTCTGGCAGTCTAAAGATTCAAAACGCCACACCAGAAAACTTTGCATCTTTATTATTAGAAGTATCTAATATCTCAGGCAAATTTAATATTTCTTTCAAAAATATCAAGAACAAAGGTTATGCTACTGCAAGAATAACTTTTTTTGACCAACACAAAAATAGAATTAATCCACCTGCTAATTCTTTTTCAGCTCCACACTGTATAAGGGACACAACAGGAGGAAAATTTTTGATTAGATTATCAGATTGTCTTCTATCAGGCGCAACTTCAAATAATTGTCCTGATGGGGTAACGGCCGCTTGCGAATTTGAAATACTAGATAAGACTATTCCTATAAAATTCTTTAATATAACACTTCTAGGAACGACTCACAGTTATGAAGTAGAATATGACTCATTCAGATTTAAGTCAAACATTGCCGAGCCAGCACAACACACATCTTCAGGGATTTTCGATGACCTTTACTTTTTTGATAAGTCATCAAAATATTTTTGCAGCAACGATTACACTGGTAGTGATTCAACGATTTCACCAAATCCGCCTGCTAATTGGAAGTGGTGGGCTGCTGCAGATTCAGCTTTTATAATACACAAGATACTAATATGAAAATGGGAACTATTATTAAAATCATAAAAAAAAGATTTTTTCTAGTTTTACTTGTCTTAATTATTTATTCAACTTTAGTGTTTGCTGATCCAAAAGGTCCAGAGTATGGTTGTTGTAGTTGGTATTTCCCTGGTGGACCGGGAGGTATACCTAGTAGTGGTGGAACTTTCTCTGCACCACAAACTTCGTGTAATACTTATCCAGATAGTACTGGTTGGACCAATGGTATCGCTGGTTCATCAACAGGGTTTGGTCCTTGTAGTGTTCCTTCTGTTTGTCCAGGTGGCGACATAAGTGCTGGAAGTAGTGACTATTGTATTTGTCCATCAAACTCAAACCCTGGTTTTGCTAACAAAGTTTACAAAGTTTCAGATGGCGGAAATTGTAGTATGCCTTGTGTCTCATCTTGCGCTTGTGCAGCCAGCACTTGTGTAGGTAGCTCTTGTTCTGATGGTTGTTCTGGAACTTGTTCAGGCACCAAAACTAATGGTAATTGTGCTGTTATTCCTCAAGAAACACCCAGTTATTCCTCAGTTTACGACGTTATCAGCAACAGCAAACAATGGTATGTTTGCAACGCGACTGGAACTGCTCCTCAGTTTGGTGATTTGAATAAGAGTAATTACTTAGAAAACTTTCAAACGCTCTCAAACACAATACTTAAATCAGGCAATAAATGGTGTCCTGTAATTATACCAGATGACCCTGATGATTATCATTATGTTGTAGGAACTTCTTTCTTATCTGATTGTGATGATTCTGATTCTAACCAAGCAAATTTTCCTGGCGGGTGTTGTGTTATACCAAACGGAAACCCAGCTAATCTTATTAATTATAACTCACCCACGGGAACTGGAAGTGCTATTGATTTGTTTCAATATATAGGATCTGATGTTCGTGATTGTCCTGTTTGTTATGACTGGGATGGAATCTCTATAAGTGGTGGGACTATGGGTGGTGGATCATCCTATTCAGCTGGTTTGATTTTAAGAGAAGACATAACTAAAGATGGATTGTTTCACGGAAACCCTTTTAAATCATGCATCAATAATAATGGACGTTCATGTAATGAAGGAGAGTCGTGCACCTCAAGATATAGAGAGATTGCTTCAAATCAAAGTGTTACTTGCTGCTATATTGATAGCAAAGATTATACAGTTACACCTATTTGTGTTAATGACACAGGCAACCCTGCTTTAAACTGTGTGGATATGGGAGGAACTCTTGTTATGCCAACACAAGCGACGTTTTGTCAAGATGAAATAGAATCTAAAGATGCGATTGGTGATTATGTTTGTTGCAAAAGTCAAGTAAGATATGATTTTCCTCAATACAATAACTTTGACAGGTTTTTGTGCTACAAAGAGAACAACAATTCTTTTTTTGGAGAATGCTGTCAAGAAGATGGCTGCAAAAACGTGCATATTCATGGAAATGAGTTTGATAAGAATAATGTTTTTAGTTACGGGTCCCCTTTGCACATAATAAGAAGCTTTGATAATGTTAATTCAGGAATTCTACAAAATTTTGTTAGAGAACACAAGTTGGCTTCGTCGAATTCTTTTAATGAATTGATTTTTAAAAATATTAGTTTTTCAGATTTTGACACGTTGAATTTTGACATAGATTATTCTTCACAGATTAATTATCCTCAGACCATCACTTTTAATTTTATAAGTGGAAACTGTAGTTATAATATTGGAAATAACTTAATATATAATTTTCCAAATCCATTTGTTTTCTACTTTTTAAGTGGTGTTTGGTATAGGGCATCAATCAATTATACTGATTGTACACACAAATCATCTAAATTTGAAAAATTCATCTTCAAAACAAACAAGTCAGAAAAGATAATTGTGAGGCTAGACAACCTATATCTCTCAAAAAGTTCAGATGTTGGATCTGGTGGTGGTTATGATACTTATTATTGCTCTGCAAAAGCGAACACATGGGTTGATAGTCTAAATCCACCATCAGGGTATGATCCAAAAGATTTTTCAGCATGGGGTCCATATATGCTTGCTTGCAATGACCAGTTAAGCTTTTCATGGACTGGAAGTCACTGTTGTGGAAGCAATACAAAAAAAGATAACTATGGAGAATTCTATGAAGATACACAACAAGGTTGTTTTGGAGGCTTTCCTGTTCCTAATAATAAACGCTTAAGTGATGCATTATATCCTGAACCAGATTATGACAAACTATTATTTTACAACGAAAAATTCTATGCTTGTAACACTCCAATTTTTGAAAATCTAAGCGTTAGCGAGAATGGAACACCTTCCTCAACACATTTAGTTGCACCTGAAAACAACGTTGTTCCATACACAATAAAAGGTTTATGGTATTGCAGCGGGACTGATGGTTGGTTAAACTTATCTAATGCAAAATCTATGCCAATAATCGCTGCGACTCTTAAGCAGATGGGTGAGGATGTTAGTCCTACTAATTATTCTCTTCATTGTGGAAACGCTTCTGTTCTTAACCTAATTAAAAGTCCAAGTCAGGTGGGTTTTAATCCTATTTTAAATGATGGCTTTTGTGTTTTAAGAACACAAAACTCCGTTGTTATGGGTGTGCCGGTTAATTATAGTGATGTTAATACTTTCTTAAACAATGATTTGAAACAATTCCATCCTTTCTACAAAGATACAGTTGTGAATAACTGTACAACTTTCACAAGTATTTTTAATTCAACACAGTTCTACCATCCATGTAGTGATGTTAGTGATTGGCTTAATGCTTCATATAATAAACCCTTTGGAATATTGTTGTTTAGCTTAAAAGATGATACTCTGCCCAATAGTGCATTCTTAAGATTCTTCGTGGATTTCTGGACGTCTATTAAAGACTTTTTCAAATCACTATTTGGAGTAACACCACCAACTAGTTATATGTCTGTTCCAGGTGTTGTTGAAGACTTTTCATTCAAAGAGTTGTACATAAACAAGATTGGAGATAAAGTCATAAAAGGAGTTAGGGAGAAAAACACAATAGTAGTCTCCTACATAAACTTTAGTTCAAACATGTCTTTCTTAAAAGACTTGACTGAGAAGTGGTTTGCTAGCAGCGGTGCAAATGTTGTTTTACAGGGTGAAATAGGAAATCAAACTATTGGAATAAACAACACTTCAAAGGTTAATGAGTTTAACTGGAACTACTTAACTTCAAACCTAAAAGTGCAACCTCCTCTAGGACCACCTTATACTTAATTCTTTGAAATTCTTGAAATTTTAGTAAAATTTATAATGAAGTATAATCTAGTTGTTTGTTAAAATGAGAAAAGCACAATTTGCAGGAACTTTTTATGAGCACTTAGAGTCTCGCCTAAAAGCACAGCTAGAATCATGCTTTCTTGGAGAGAGAGGACCTGGGTCTTTGCCAAATGTTAAAGCTGATAAGAAAGTAAAGGCAATAATTGTTCCTCACGCAGGTTATGCTTATTCAGGAGCTTGTGCTGCGTGGGCTTACAAGGCGCTTGCAGAGTCAAAGATGCCTGATTTATTCATACTAATTGGTCCAAGCCACCACTCTCACGAGTCAGGGTTTTCATTAGAAACCTTTGAAACCCCGCTAGGAATGGTTAGGGTTAAGCAGGACTTTGCAATTAAGCTTGCTGAAAAAGGGACTATTAAGCAAAACGAAGCAATACATCAAAAAGAACACTCTCTTGAAGTGCAGCTGCCTTTTTTGCAGTTCGTATTTCAAAAGCACGCCGAGAAGATAAAGATACTCCCAATACTTATAAGCCAAGATGTTGATTTGGCTAAATTAGCGGTTGATTTAAAAGAGACTATAGTAGACATGGGTATAACTGTCACTTACATAATAAGCTCAGATTTCACCCATTTTGGACCTAATTACCGCTACGTACCATTCTCATCAGATGTTAAGAACAAGATATATGATTTGGATGCAAACGCCATTGAGTTTATAAAAAAGCTTGAGTCAAACGAGTTTGTAAAATATGTTAACGAAACATTTGCAACCATCTGTGGAACGCTTCCAATAGCTTTATTATTAAAAACTTTGAAGCCTTCAAAAGTGTCTCTTGAGCAGTATTACACTTCAGGAGATGTTGTTGGCAGCTACAAGAATTCAGTCAGCTATGCAAGCATAGTGTTTACTTAAGATTCCTTATCTTTATTCTTCTTCTCCCTTTTATCTTTCTTCTTTTCTTCCTTCTCCAAATTTTTCTTTAAAACACCAATCATACCTTCACGGTTTTTAAATCTTAACTTCCAAGCAAGCCTCTTCTCTTTTAACATCTTGCTCACCCAATTTGCAAACTTATTATTCTCTTTTGTGTGGGATTTAAACTGTTCATCACTAATCTTTTCAAGAACCCCTAGCAACTCTTTTTTATTTCTTATAGTGTGCTCATCAATGTTTAAGAAGCAGTCGTCAGGGATATATATTTGACCTGAATATTTTATGTGTATTCCTCTTTTAAAGAAAGTCGCTCTTGAAAGCTCATTAACTATGACAACTAAAATGATTAATGCAACGATTGCAACTCCAAGAACTAAAAACTCATTTAATGCACCTAAGAAGTCAAGCTTGAATAAAAAAGTCTTCTTCAACAGCTCAGAAGAAACAACGTAAGGATTAAACTTAACAGCACTCTTTATCACATCAGACATTGATTCAATTGGCAAGATCAAGTTAGATAATAATAATAAGATGCTACCAACAGATATTGAAAGCATAGTTGCTGATTCTTGAGTGCTAGAAATATATCCTATAATCATTCCTGTGAATATAAAGATAGTCATAGTGATTAAAATTATAGCTATTGTTAGCAAGTAATTGTCAAATATACGGTTGTCTAGGAAGAAATAAGAAAGTCCCAGGATAACAGCTATTTGAACTAGCAGCACTATAAAGCTTGTGAAGTAAGTTGTGACTATGAAGAATTCTTCCTTTGTTGGAGTTGTAAAATTCCTAAAAAACGCCTTTGAGCTTTTCTCCATCATAATCAAAGAGCTTGACAGCATTATACCTATAAACATTATCACTAATGTTAGCAAGTAAGGGAACATGAAAACTAGCTGGTTAGATTCTGAGATTATAGGTCTAATCTCAGTTCTTATTGGGCTGACAATGTCTTCTGCAGTTGAAACGTCTAATTTCTCAAGATTTGCATTTATGCTTTCAAGCTTGATTTTTAATGCGTCAGAGTCTTTTTTAAGGTTCTCAAGAGCTGTTTTTATAGAATCAAGCTTTGTTATCACTTCTTTATTCTTTTTACTACCATCAACTAGCTTAGTTTTTAGAATAGTTATTTTTGCAGTTGCGTTATCTATTAGTTGGTTGAAATTGTCAAGGTTTTCAGGTGTGTTATTATATATTTGGTTAATGCTTGTTTGAATGCTTGTTAAGCTATTCTTAAAATCAGTTGCTGAAATGTTGCCCAGAGAGTCTGCAAATGTTTGACCCTCAACAACTGCATCTAAACCTTCAGACTTCAAATCTTTTGCATCACTAAAGATGTCTCCTCCAGCTGTTTTTATATCCTTTAAAGATATATCTTGGCTTGTGAAGTCTATATCAGAAGATGCTTTTTTTGTATCTTCAATTGACGAACTTATAGTGTTTGCGGCGGATTTCATATTTATAATTGTGAGAATGTTTTCATCTACGTCTTGTTTTGTCTTGAGGATTTTTGTAAGCAACACCTGCGTTAAATCCTTACTTATCTCTGTTGTTCTAAACTCAAACTTTTCAGAGATGCTGCCAATTATTTGATATACTAAGTTTGTTCTTGAGTAATCAGCGTAAAACACCACGTTGTTAGACTCATTTTTTCCAAGTTCAAAATCTTTTGGAAATATTATGCACAGGTGGGTTGATCCTTTTTTAATTTCATCAATGCATAGTTCTTCAGAGCCATACTTTGCAACTAAGTAATTGTTAAGTTTCATCTCGTTTATGAATGAATTCGTCAATGAATTATTCGAATCAGGTGTGTAATATCCTATTGATAAAGCGTAAGTAGATGGCTTGTTTAAAGCTAGTCCAACCAGTAGAATTATTAGCAGCGGTCCAAATATAACTATGAATGCTGAACCTTTAGCCCTTATCAGCAGTTTAAGATTTTTTTTGATTATTTTTGTAAATTTCATCTTTCTTATCTTTTGATAGTGAAACGAATATATCATCTAAAGTAGGTCGACCAATCTTCATATCTATTACTTCTTCTTTGAGATTTTCAAGAATTTGGAATAATTCATGAAACACTTTTTGAGGCTTGTCAGTAAACATTACAAGAACAGCGCCTTTTATCTCATGGCTCTTAATTAGTCCTTTTGAAATCTTTGAAAGAATCTTTGAGTAGTTTCCAGGATAAGTCTCAATGCTGACTTCTTGAATCTTTGAATACTTATTCTTTATAGAATCAGGACTTCCAACATCAACAATTGCTTTGTCCTTTATGATGGCAATCCTTGAACAGAGATTCTCAAGCTCAGTCAAGTGGTGGCTTGCCAGAATTATAGTCGTTCCTTTCTTGTTAATTTTTTTTATAAGAGTCCATATGTGTTCTCTGAGGATTGGATCTAAATCAGCAGTTGGCTCGTCAAGAACAAGCACTTCAGGGTCGTGTATTAGTGAGCATGCAATATCAAGTCTCCTCTCCATTCCACCAGAGAGGTTCTTTGCTAAAAGATTTTCATAATGTTTCAAATCCATTAAGTTTAACAACGTGTCAATATTTGTCTGAAGAGCATCATGAGACAAATTGTAAAGTGAGCCGAAGTATTCAAGGTTTTCCCTTAAAGTCAAATCCTTATAAAAAGAGGGCGTCTGAGATGCAAAGCCATATATTTTTTTTACAGCTTGTTGCTTTTTAAAGACTGAGCGAAAAGTCATGGCTTTTTGAAAGTCTAACAAGTGTTCAAATCTAAAAAGGACGTCTCCATGGTCAGGTCTTAGAAAACCTATTATTGTCTGCAAAAGAGTTGTTTTTCCAGAACCACTAGCGCCAATTATTCCAAATATCTCGCCTTTTTTAATCTCAAAACTGATGTTGTCTAAGATTATGTGCTCACCATACCTTTTAACAACGTTTTGAATCTTAAAAATTGGCTCAGTCATAAATTAACCTCTTTTTTTCCTCTCAATACCAACTTTCATTTAAAAAATAAGAGTATTTAAATTTAGTGTTTTAAATGACGTAGAATTAATCATTAAATTTATAAATATTAAGCCTGTTCTGTGTGTAGTAGGACGGTGATTGACTTTCGGTTTATAACTGAGGAAAACAAAAACTCCGTGTTTTTGAGCCTCAGTTTGAATAACTGAGGAAAGTCCGCCCACTAATTATGTAGTCACTCTCGGAAGAGAGATCCTGAAAAGGATGGCAACGGCTCAGAAACGAGACCACCTATGAACAAAAGAATGATGTGGCGAATCAATAGGCGACTGTTGAAAGCTAACCTGCTGACGGTGTTTTTAGGAATGGATGAAACGGCGAGTCCTGACTTGTGCAAGCCAAAATGGCGCTAAGTAGAATGTCAAGATGGACTGTCTGAAACATTACAGAGTCCAACAAAAGGCGGCTTACAACCGTTCTACAAATTTAATTTAATGGTGAAAAATGAGTCGAAAAGATAAAATAAGCATGCCTTCTTCAGGTGCAGGGATAACTAGGTATTTTGACGATTACAAATCAAAGATAGAATTTAAACCAGAATACATTATAGTCTTAGTAATAATAGTTATAATTATAGAAATAATTCTGCACATGAGTGGTTGAGCAAGAAAAATGTTTCCAGGCATAAATCCTCGTCAGATGAAGCAAGCCATGAAAAAAATGGGCTTGCAGCAAACAGAACTTGATGTTCTTCAAGTAATCTTTAAAATGAAAGATGTAGACTTGGTAATTGATAATCCTAGCGTTTCAAAAATAAATATGATGGGCCAAGAGACTTACCAAGTCGTTGGTGAAGTTCGAGAGCAAAAAGCAGATGCAACACCCGAGATTTCTGAAGAAGACATACAAACAGTCGTAGAGCAAGTTGGTTGTTTGGAAAAAGAAGCCAAAAAAGCGCTAGAAGAGACAAAAGGAGATCTGGCTTTGGCGATAATGAACCTTAAAAATTAATCACACGATAAGTTTAAATAGTTCTAATAAGTAATAATCTTTATGGAGGAGTTTCAGGTTGCAATCGAGGCTGCTAAAAAAAATATACGAATAGCAGACCACATGCTTATAATGACTTTTCCACTCGTAAAAGACCCAAAATTGTTATTAGCGGTTTTAGAGAATACTTTTTCAGCGTTATCAAACGCAATGTTTTCAATTGTTTATTATGAACGTCTTTTTAAGAGGATACCACAACACCGCGACACTTTCGAGTCAAAGTTTAACTTGTTTCAGACTACAATCGTTCCAAGGCATTCAATAAACAAAGAGTATGTTAAGCTCATACAAGAAATAAGAGAGGTGCTCTTAGATCATAAGAAGAGTCCTGTTGAATTTTCAAGAGGGGATAGGTTTGTGATTTGTTCTGAGAATTACCATGTAAAAACGATAGGTGTTCCTGAATTAAAAAAACAAATTATGAAGACTAAATTATTTGTTTCAGATATTGAGAGGTTGGTGAGTAAAAATGCTGGAATCTTTAAGTGATGCAAAGGAAGAATTAAAACGGGTTGATCACCTAATATATGTTAGTTTAAAATACACCCGGACAGTTGATGTTTTTCTAAACATAATTACTAGAATGATTGATGCATATGACTTTTTAATAAATGCGTTGTTGAAATCCGCGTTAGAAAATAAACTAATTGAGCAAATACCAGCGTCTCCAAGAGAAAAGGGTGAGCTCGTAATGGTTGTCTTTAAAGATGAGGTTGTCAAGGAAAACATAAACCTTTATTTTCTGCTTAGAAAAATGCTTAAATCAAATCCTCAAAGAGAGCATGAATACAGAAGAAACGTTACGATGACTACATATATAGATAACCGAAAAGAAATAATGAATATAGATATAGCGACTGATTATTATCATTTTCAGAAAGCATTCGTTGATTACGTTGAAGGTTTGATTACGAAGAAACCCTAAAATACGTTTTTTTAACATCTTCTTTTTTAATTTCTAAAAGAAAAATTTAAAAACAAACACAGATTAACTATAGTTAATATGGTTTTGTCAAAAAAAGAACAAGAAAAAGAAGTGTTTCTAGAAGAACTCTTAAACGAGAAGAAAGAAATAGATAATTCTCTCGCTAAAACTCTGATAAGAGAAGATATTTTATCAAGAATAATAGAAAAAAACCCGCTCAAAAAAGAATTATTGATAAAAAAATACCTCAACAACAAAACAATAAAGAACACTCTCGCAAAAATACACCAAGAAGTGATGGATGACTACAGCAAACGACAGACATTTGGACCAGGAACCTTTAGTGGTCTTCAAGGACAACTAAACTGCATAATATTAACAAAGAGAGTAATAGAAGAAGAGCTCAAATGGAGCATCTCAGAAGTAATACAGAAAATAAACTATAAAACACTATACAAATACAAGCTAAGATGCACAAAGACTTGCTTTACACACCTTCACGAACTAATAATCTCTAGTTATCCAGATGCAAACTTAAAACCTTACTACTTCAAGAAAGCGTCGAATGTGTGGATTGACAAAAACGGTCA
Organism: Nanobdellota archaeon; assembly: GCA_018819065.1. Taxonomy (GTDB): domain Archaea; phylum Nanobdellota; class Nanobdellia; order Woesearchaeales. Next base: position 15,019 of record JAHJQL010000067.1, read on the forward strand.
AAAAAACGAGGTGCTTATAAAAGAAGCAATAAGAGAATTCATCAATGTATTAACAAATCCAAAAGGAAAATATAAGTATAAATTCAAAGAACTACCAAAATGGGTTAACTATAAACTGTTTAGAATGCCTCTACTTCCACACAATACAAACTTAAGCTATCTCCTAAACTCCTGCTTTGGAAACAGTCACATAAAAGCAGTGATGTATACCTATCCAGAGTTAAACTTAAAACCCTATTACTTTTCAAACGTTCCAAACAAGTACTGGTCAGGAGAAGACGGACTAAAACATGCAAAAGAACTACTGGTTGAATTAATGGATATATTAACAAATCCAAAGGGAAAATACAAGCTGACAAAAGAAGAAGTGGTGCGAATATTCAAATTCAAAACGTACGGAAAACCAATTCTACCATACAAAAAAAACCTGAGAGGAATGCTCCAAATAATATTTAAAAATTCTCCATCAGCACCATTCAAATTAGTGTTAGCAGAGCAAAACGATGAATGAAACTCACGACTTCAATTTAAGAAAGCAAGCATTAGACAATAAAAATGTGGTTCGATACAAGTTAAAACTAGCCGATGGGCTAACAGAGCAGACAATAAGAAGAATCTCATTAGAAAAACAAGAGGCAGAATGGATGTTAAACCACAGGCTTCAATGCTTTGAAATATTTAAAAAGATGAAACTGCCAAGCTGGGGCCCAAACCTTACAAAACTTGATTTGAACAAGATAACATACTACTTAAGTCCTGACGCAAAAAAAAATTCTAGATCATGGGACGAAGTGCCTGCTGACATCAAAAAGACATTTGAAAAACTGGGAATACCAGAAGCAGAACAAAAATCATTAAGCGGAGTAGGTGCACAGTACGAATCAGAAGTAGTCTACCACAACCTGCAAAAAGAATTAAGAGCAAAAGGAGTAGTTTTCGAAGACTGTGATGTGGGACTCAAAGAATATCCAGAAATATTCAAAGAACACTTCATGAAATGTGTACCACCAACACTACACAAATTTGCAGCGCTTCACGGAGCAGTTTGGAGCGGAGGAACATTTCTTTACGTTCCAAAAGGAGTAAAAGTTGCGCTTCCATTACAAGCATACTTTCGCATGAACGCAAAAAAAGGCGGGCAGTTTGAACACACACTAATAATAGTTGATGAAGGAGCAGAAGTCCAATACATAGAAGGGTGCAGCGCTCCACAATACACACAAAACTCACTACACGCCGGGTGTGTTGAAATATACATTAAAAAAGGTGCAAGAGCAAAATACAGCTCAGTTGAGAACTGGAGCAAAAACACGTATAATCTAAACACAAAAAGAGCAATAGTAGAAGAAGACGGGGTAATTGAGTGGATTGGAGGAAACCTTGGAAGCGGAGTAACAATGCTATACCCAACATCAATTTTGAAGGGAAGAAACGCAAGAGCAGAACATCTAGGAATAGCATATGCAGGCAAAGGACAAAACCAAGACGTAGGCTCAAAAGTATATCACTTAGCACCAAACACCAGCTCAATTATTAAGTCAAAAAGCATAAGCAAAGATGGCGGAATGACAACTTATAGAGGAGTGTTGCAAATATCAAAAGCAGCCACAAACTCTAAATCAGCCGTTCAATGCGACGCACTCATGATGGATAATATTTCAAAATCAGACACAATACCATACATAGATGTGAAAAATAAAGAAGTAGACTTAGGACACGAAGCAACAGTTGGAAAAATAAGTCAAGAACAAATATTCTATCTTATGAGTAGAGGGCTTACAGAAGAACAAGCAATAAAAATGATAGTGTCAGGATTCATAGAGCCAATAGTAAAACAACTACCCCTCGAATACGCAATTGAGATGAACAGACTAATAGAATTAGAGATGGAAGGAAGCCTTGGATGAAAAAGATGAGACAAAACCTACAAGCAATAGAGCACAAAGCTTTGCAAAAAGATAATAAAACAACCATTCATTACGGGCTAACAATAAATATAGACATAAATGATTTCAACATCGAAAACATTTCATTAAAAGAAAACATTGCAGAGATTAACATAAGCACTCCAAAAGAAGTCAAAATAACAGACGTCAAAAAAACAAGAGTGCAATTCAAAGAAGAATTTGAAAATTCTTTTAACAAATTTCACAAAGAAAACTCAGCTCAGATAACAAAAATAGTTGTTCCAAAAAATCACATAATCAAAGAACCAATAACTATACATACAAACACAGTTTCGAAAAATACACTTCAAGAATTCTTTTTTGAAATTGAAGAAAATACAGAAGTGACAATAATTGATGTTTTATCCGACCAAACAAAAGAGGACGGTTACAACAGCCGATTAATCAACATACTTGCAAAAAAAGGATCAAAAGTCAATTATTTCTGCATACAAAAATTGAATGATAAAAAAGTTCATTACGAAAAAAAAGTTTTCATAGCAAGAGAATCAGCAAAGATTAATATAAAAGAATTTTCTATAGGAAGCAAAGTATCAATCTCAGAAACAAAAACAATTCTTGAAGGACAAGGAGCCAGCGCAAAAGTTCAAAACAACTTTTTTTCATCACAAAAACAACAATTTGACATCAAAGCAGAAGCAATACACAAAGCCAAAAACACTTATTCAGAACTATTAGGAAAAGGAGTAATAAAGGATTCATCAAAATCATTATACAGAGGAAATATTCACATACAAGAAAACGCCCACAACTCAGAAGGATTTCAAAAATCAAAACTGTTGCTAATAGATAAAGATGCACAAGCAGATGCAATACCACAACTATTAATAGACAACAACGAAGTGAAATGCAGCCATGCAGTGGCGATTGGTCGAATAAATTCTGACAAAATATTTTACTTCATGACTAGAGGGATAAGTGAAGAAGAAGCAAAAAGAGAAATAATAAGAGGATTTTTTGAATCAACACTCGACGGTCTTGATGAGCAATCGGCAGATATATTAAGAGAAGAAATTAAGAGGAAAACTTGAACATGGATGTCAAAAGAATAAGAGAAGATTTTCCAATACTAAAACGAGAGATTAAAGGAAATAAACTAGTATACTTAGATAACGCTGCAACAACCCAAAAGCCATCTCAAGTCATAAACGCGATAAAAGACTACTACGAGAATTATAATTCAAACATACACAGAGGAATACATAAGATGAGCGAAGAAGCAACGATTGCATATGAAGAAGCACATAAAAAAGTTTCAAAATTCATAGGCTCAAAATTTGAAGAAACAATATTTACAAAAGGAACAACAGAGTCATTAAATCTCTTAGCAAGTATCTTAAAAAATAAAATTAAGAGGGGGGATGAGATTGTCCTTACACAAATGGAACATCACAGCAACATAGTTCCCTGGCAACAACTAGCAAAAGAAAAAGGCGCGAAAATAAAATATATAGAAGTTAACTCTGATGGAACGCTAAAAACAGAGCAGTTTTCACAAATTATAACAAGCAAAACCAAGATAGTTTCAGCAGTTCACATGTCAAACGTCTTAGGAACAATAAACCAAATCAAAGAACTTGGAAAGATAGCTCATGAGAATAAGTCATTATTCATAATAGATGCGGCGCAAAGCATTCCACACATGACTGTGGATGTCAAGAAGATTAACTGCGACTTCTTAGCGTTTTCAGCACACAAAATGCTGGGACCAACAGGCATAGGTGGATTATATGGGAAAAAAGAATTATTAGAAGAACTACCTCCTTTTCAAACAGGCGGAGACATGATAAGGCAAGTTACATTCAAAGAAGCAGTTTGGAACGACCTTCCGTGGAAGTATGAAGCAGGAACACCAAACATAGCGGGTGGAATAGGATTTGGAGCAGCCATTGATTACCTAAAAAAGATTGGTTTAGAAAACATTCAAGAACACGAAGAAAAACTCATCAGAAAAACATTCAAGACTCTTGAAAGAATTAACGGAGTAGAAATTTACGGACCAAGAATAAACAGAGGAGCAGTATTTTCTTTTAACATAAAAGGAATACACTCACACGACTTAGCATCACTTCTAGATGATTATGGAATAGCTGTAAGGGCAGGACATCACTGTGCAATGCCACTTATGCAAACTATGAACATACATTCATCAGTAAGAGCATCTTTTTACTTGTACAACACAGAAGAAGAAGTAGAAAAACTCGCAGAAGGACTCAAAAAAGCTTCAAAAATATTTGCATAAAAAAATGATTATCGACGACGATTTAAACAAGGCAGAGGATATGTATAAAGAAAACATCCTAGACCACTACAAAAACCCGCGAAACTATGGTGATATGAAAACAGCAGATGTTGAGCACACAGAATTCAACGCTTTGTGCGGAGACAAAATAAGATTGATGCTAAAAATTGAGAAAGAAGTTATAAAAGATATTAAATTCACAAGCCAAGGGTGTGCGATAAGCAAGTCATCAATGTCAATGCTTTCAGAAGAAATAAAAGGAAAAACACTTTTACAAGCAAAAAAAATAGTAAAACAAGACGTATTCAAAATGTTAAACATACCAATAAGTGCTGTTAGAACAAAATGCGCCTTACTACCATTAGACTTACTCAAAAACACCATTAAAATATATGAGAATTACAAAGAGAAAAAACAATGAAGCTAGAAATAAAAGACCTGCATGTAAACGTGGAAGGAAAAGAAATCTTAAAAGGAATATCACTCACGATAAATAAAGGAGAAGTAGCAGCGATAATGGGTCCTAATGGAAGCGGAAAAAGCACGTTATCATTTGCAATAATGGGACACCCAAAATATGAGATAATGAAAGGACAAATACTTTTAGACGGAAAAGATATCACAAAACTAAAAACAGACGAGCGAGCAAGGAAAGGGCTTTTTTTATCATTCCAATACCCAGAAGAAATAGCAGGTGTTACAGTTACAAACTTCTTAAGAACAGCGATGAACTCAAAAAGAAAAGAGCCAATAAACATTTCTGAGTTCAAAAAAATCCTTGATGAAAACACAGAGAAGCTACACATAAATCCTTCAATGCTTAAAAGATACCTAAACGAAGGATTCTCAGGAGGAGAAAAAAAGAAGATGGAGATACTGCAATTGCTAATGCTCAACCCACAATTTGCAATACTAGACGAGACAGACTCAGGACTAGACATTGATGCGATGAGAATAGTTGCAAACGGCATAAACACGCACTCAAACAAAGAAAACAGCGTTTTACTAATAACACACTACCAAAGACTGCTAGAATATGTAAAGCCAGAAAAAATACATGTCATGCTTGATGGAAAAATAATGTTTTCAGGCGGAAAAGAACTAGCATTAGAACTAGAAAAAAAAGGCTATGACTGGCTAAAACAAAGATAAACTAAAACTTAATATACTGATAAGTTTTTTCAGAAAGAAAATGAACAAAATATATCTCTCCATAACTGAAGCTGAAGAACTACTTCCAATAATTAGAAAGAAACTCAGGAGACTAATTGGGATAAACAAAGCACTCTCAATACTCAACTCTTTAGACTTAGAATATGAAGATGAATATGAAACACTAATGCAAGACATAAAAATAAACAAAAAGTTTCACAAACTATCATTTGAGTTTTACAATTTAATGGAAGAACTACACGAAAACGGGTGTATTCTAAAAGATATTGAAGAAGGAACAGTAGATTTTTACTCATTCTTTGAAGGCAGAGAAATATTTTTATGCTGGAACATCAAAGAAGAAAATATAAAATATTGGCATGAACTAGAATGTGGTCGGCAATGCAAAAAACCAGTGTCAATAATTAAAAACAACCTGGCAAGGCCTAAAAAAGAATTTTTTATAAGATGATGCGGGTGAAAATAAGATGAAACTAAACATTATAACTGGAAGTATAGAAGAGATAAAGACTGAATTACTAATTATTGGACACTTTGAAGATGAACTTTTCAAAAACAGAGAATTAGACTTAAAACTAAAAAACATAATCACAAAAGCACTAAAAGAAAAAAAGTTTTCAGGCGAATTCAAACAAGTGCTCATAACATCAACCTTTGGATTGATTAGACCTGAAAGAATCATGCTGCTAGGTCTTGGAAAACAAAAAGAATTTACAATCGAAAAACTAAGACGAGTATCAGGCTTGTCTGCAAAAATGGCGAGGGAATCAAACATGAAGAGTTTTACAACCACTCTTTCAGACATAAACATCAAAGATTCAAGTCTTGAGGAGACAACACAAGCAGTAACAGAAGCAACAATCCTTAGCCTATACCAATTCACAAAGTACAAGACAGTTGACAAAGAAAAAATAAAAACAGTCAACGAAGTAAGTTTTCTATCACAAAACCCAAAGAAAGCAAAGAAAGGGTTAGAAAAAGGAAGAATAATCGCAGACGCAACAAACTATGTCAGAACACTAGTAAACATGCCGCCAAGTGAAGTAACACCAACATACCTGGCTAATGAAGCTAAAAGAATTGCAAAAGAACAAAATATAAAAGTTACAATCTTTGGAAAAAATGAACTCAAAAAGAAAGGCATGAACGGAATACTTGCCGTTAACAAAGGAAGCTCACAAGAACCAAAACTAATAATTCTAGAAACAAACCCAAAAGCAAAGAAGAAAATTGCAATAGTTGGAAAAGGAGTAACTTTTGATAGTGGTGGACTAGATATAAAACCATGGCCCTATATGGTTGATATGAAATCAGACATGGCAGGCGCAGCAGCAGTCCTTGGAACAGTTCTAGTAGCATCCAAACTAAAGCTTCCAATCAACGTCTTAGGAGTTATGCCTGCAGTAGAAAACATGCCTGATGGCTCTGCACAAAAGGCTGGAGATATAATAACCTCTTACAACAAGAAAACAATAGAAGTGATAAACACAGATGCAGAAGGAAGAATAATCCTTGCAGATGCAATAGCTTATGCAGAAGAGCAAAAACCAGATGCAATAATAGACCTCGCAACACTAACAGGCACATGCATATACGTGTTTGGATACGCAGCAGCAGCCATGGTAAGCAATGATGAAAAACTAAAAAAAGCATTAACACAATCATCACAAAGAACATTTGAGCGAGTATGGGAGCTTCCGCTGTGGGATGATTATAGGGACGCAGTCAAAAGTGATGTAGGAGATGTTAGAAATATTCCCAAAGGAAAAGGGTATGAAGCAGGAACAATAACAGCGGCAACATTCATAGAAGCATTTGTAAAAAACACTCCGTGGGCACACTTAGACATTGCTGGAACTGCGTGGTTTGTAGAAGAAAAAGAATATATTCCAAAAGGAGCAACAGGGTATGGTGTACGATTATTAACAGACTTGCTTGAAACTTGGAAATAATTATCAAAATTTATAAATGATTTTTTTATTCTTTAATACTATGAAATTTGAATATTTAGAAGATGTGGCAACTGCAGACATAGCTTTCAGAGCGCGAGGAAAGAACCTGAATGAGTTATTTGAGAACTGCGCTTTAGCTACAACAGATACAATGGTTGATACAAAAACAGTAAAACCTAAAGTTACAAAAACGATAACTTTAGAACATAATGACTTAGAACAACTTCTATTCTTGTTTTTATCAGAAATAACATATTTTAAAGATGCAGAACTATTATTCTTCTCAAAATTTAAAGTAAACATAGACGGAAATAAATTAAAAGCGAAGATGTATGGTGAAAAGTTCAACAACAAAGTCATTTTTAGAAATGATGTTAAAGCAATAACTATGCACATGCTAAAAGTGGAAAAGAAAAAAGAGAATTATTACGCTACAGTCGTTTTAGATATATGAGGTGATTAAAATAGATAATGTTCCAAAGGAAATAAAGAAAATATCAGATGTTGTCTGGGAAATACCAACAAGCTACAAGAGCGGGATGAAGGTTCCTGCAAGGATATATGCGAGTGAAAAGCTGCTTCGAGAAATGGATCCTGGAGTGTTTGATCAAGTGACGAATGTTGCTTGTCTTCCCGGAATACAAAAACATGCATATTGCATGCCAGATGGTCACTGGGGATATGGTTTTCCAATAGGTGGAGTTGCAGCCTTTGACCTTGAAAAAGGTGTTATAAGCCCTGGGGGGATTGGATTTGATATCAACTGCGGCATGAGATTGATGACTACAAATCTGACTTTTAAAGATGTTGAACCAAAACTAAAACCACTCGTTAACCTACTCTTTGAAAAAGTTCCAACAGGAGTTGGTGCAAAAGGTTTTTTGAGAATGAGTGAAAACCAATTCAAAGATGTAATGGTTCATGGTGCTGATTGGTGTGTAGACAATGGTTATGGCACAAAAGAAGACATTAAGAGAATAGAAGAATATGGCTGTATAAAAGGAGCAGACCCTTCAAAAGTAAGCGAAAAGGCGATAAAACGAGGAATAAAACAAATGGGGACGCTTGGAAGTGGGAATCACTACCTAGAAGTCCAAATGGTGACTGCAAAAAACATCTTTAGACCTGAAATAGCAAAAAGGTTTGGCATAACAACTCCTGATCAGATTGTAGTTATGGTGCATTGTGGAAGTAGAGGTTTTGGGCATCAAATAGCAACTGACTATTTGTCAGTTTTTAACAGAGTAATGGTTGAGATGAAACTAGGTGTAAAAGACCGAGAACTAGCATGCGCACCCTTCAAGAGTAGAGAGGGACAAGATTACTATAAAGCAATGGCTTGTGCGGCAAATGCAGCCTTTATGAACAGACAAGTTATCTTACACAGGATAAGAGAGAGTTTTTCTCAGATATTTAAAAAAGAACCTGAAGACATGGAAATGAATATGGTATATGATGTGGCCCACAACATAGCAAAAGTAGAAACACACAAAATTGACGGAGAAAAAATGGAAGTATTAGTTCACAGAAAAGGATCAACAAGATCATTTGGTCCAGGACATCCTGAACTGACTGAACAATATAGAGATGTAGGCCAGCCAGTAATAATTGGTGGAAGCATGGAGACTGGTTCACATTTATTGGTTGGAACAGAAACTGCTATGAATGAGACTTTTGGAAGTACTGCTCATGGTTCTGGACGAACAATGTCAAGAACAAAAGCAAAAACAATGGTTAGAGGAGATGAGTTGCAGAAAAGTATGGAGAAAAAAGGAATTTACGTACGAGCCGCATCAATGCTAGGACTTGCAGAAGAAGCAGGAATTGCTTATAAAAATATATCTGAAGTTGTGCAAACACTGGAAAAAGCAGATATTTCAAGAATGGTTGTTGGCTTTAAACCAATAGGAAACATTAAAGGATGACGAAAGACATTTAAATATGAAGAACCCAAAACTTAACTATGGCTAATTTAAAATTCATGCAACCACAAGAAGTAGAAGTACTACTAGTCTTACCGGCCATTAGAAGAGAACTCGCTATTGAGATGAAAAACCTTGGCTTAGAGCAAAAAAAGATAGCGGAGTTGTTATCCGTTACAGAAGCAGCTGTGAGTCAATATATGAAATCTAAACGTGCTGTAAAAATAAAATTCAGCCAAAAGGCATTGAGTGCGATAAAAAAGTCTGCGAAGAAGATAAAGGACAAGCAGATGATGCTTTCAGAAACCCAAGCTTTGCTAAAACTAATGAAACAACTAGGCATAACTTGTCACTCTCACAAGGAACTGGCAGATGTATCAAGAAAATGCATAACTTGTTTTTCATCTGAAGAAGAATCTTGTTGTGAGAACAAAAATTAAAAACAATCATTTTTTCTTAAAATAATTCTCAAAATCCCTAACACTAATCCCTGCAGCATTTACTCCTTTCTTTTTAAGAGCAAAAGCGACGTTCTCGCTAAGAACACCAAATTCACACACAAACAAATAAGAATTGTTCTTTTCAAACTCATCAAGATGATCCCAAATTTTTGAGTATGGGATGTTTAACGAAGTCTTCAGAGGAATTTTTTTTTGTATTTCAACACTTCGAATATCAACACTCACAATTTCAGAACTACACTCCAAACAAGCAGGCTTCACATTTTTTACATCAAGAATTCCTTTTGTAACAATCATATTCTTAACAGCAGAGACTATTAACTCTTGAGACAGCGTTATTTTGTTCAAATCATTTTTTTTAGGAGCAGTTGTTACAGGTCCACTACTAAGATTGCAATACTCTTTAATTTTTTCTGACATTGAAAATGTGCCAAGAAACCTTGCTTTTTTCATAATATCTATCTTGTCAAAACAAATCAAAGGCCTTAAAACATGAACAGAAGACTGTTTTTCTATGAAAAGCAGACTTTCAAGTGTTTGGCTTGATTTCTGAGCCAAGGCTTCTCCTGTAACAATTGCCAAGTGTTTTGATTCTTTAATGATTTCCTCACTTATCTTGTACAAAGCAATTTTGTAAGCAATTTGTCTCAAGCTACTTTCAACATCTTTTTTTATTTGTTCAATAATCTTTTTACCATCAACAACGTATATTCTTGGTTCGTATCCAAAACAGTACTTTGTGATTAAAAAATTATAAATCTTTGAAATGTCATAAAGCAATTTCTCATCCATTATATTTACGAATAAAAAGTCTATCTTTGATCCTCTCTTCATCATTTCAAAAGCAGCAACTGGGCTATCTATCCCACCAGAAAACAAGCATAGAACCTTATCAGAAATACCTGTTGGAAGACCGCCAACGCCATCAATTATTTTAGTAAATAAAAAACAGTCATCCTTTCTAATTTCCAGGTGGATGGCTACATCAGGGTTTTTGAGATTGACGCCTTTACTAAGATTGTAAATGGATGAGCCTATTTCTTTTGTTAAATCAATCGAGTTAAAATCATGCTTTCCAACCCTTCTGATGCTTATTGAAAAAATTTTATCTGACACCAGTTTCTCAGATGCTTTTTTTACTTTTTTTATAAGATCTTCTTTTGATGAAAATTTAAAGCTGTATGCTGGAGAGATACTTTGTATACCACTAACCCTTATTAGAACTTCTGATGCATCGTTGACTTTATTTGTGTAAATTACAAATCTACCGCCAAGATTATCTATCTTAAAATCATCAATGTAATTCCTTTTCAAAGCATCCTTTATTGCAAGTAAGTATTTCCTTTCAAAAAAAGGTCTTGTTCGGTTGCTTTTAAGGCCAACTTCTCCATACCTTAATAATATGCAGTTATCCATATTAAAAGAGAGTATTTTTTGTTGTTTTAAAAAATTATGCTCAAAACACCAATATCAAAACATTTAATTATGAGGTGTTAATTTAAAACAAAATGGAAGAAGTTTGGAACCTAAAAGATGTTTTGAAAGGAAAAACAGTTGAAGAACTACTTGAAGAAGCCAAGAAAAAAGTTGAAGCATTCAAATCTTTGAGAAAAAATCTAAAACCACAGATGAGTGCCGTTGATTTAAAGAGTATCTTGCACCTTAAAGAAGAACTCGGTGTTCTTTTGACAAGGATAGAATCTTATCACTACCTAAAATTCTATGAGAAAATAAATAATTCAAAAGTGTTGGCTAAACTCTCTTTTTTAAACCAGTTATTCACAGAGTACAATAACGACTTGTTATTCTTCTCATTGTGGTTTATAGACCTTGAAGAGAAACAAGCAGATAAGTTTATTCAATCTCCACAATTATCAGATTACAAATATTACTTGTCGTTCTTAAGAAGACTAAAACCTTATACGAAGTCAGAGGAGATAGAGCGAGTGATTTCTCTAAAATCCATAACTGGAAAAGCAGCTTTTTCATCGCTTTTTGACATCATAACTGGAGAATTCAAGTTTGACTTTAACAATAAAAAAGAGTTGAGTCAGGAAGAAGTGGTTGTAAATTACGAGTCAGACAATGCATCGCTTCGAGAACTAGCATACAAAACAGTGTTGACAAAATATGATGAGAACGGAGTGGTGCTAACAGAGATATTCAAAAATGTTGTTTTGGATTGGTATAATGAAGGAATAAACATAAGAAGATATAAACATCCAATCAGCATTAGAAACTTGTCAAACGATGTAGACGACGAAGTTGTTGAAACATTACTAAGAGTCATAAAGAAGAATATTTCATTGTTTTCCGAATATTTCAAAATAAAATATGAATTGAACAAGAAAAGCGGTCAAAGATATAAATTTTCAAGGTTTCATCTCTACGCACCATATAAATCAGGAAAAAAGAAGGTGTATAACTATGAGAAAAGTAAACAATTAGTGTTAGAGGCTTACAAGGAGTTTGATGAGCGGTTCTATAAAGCTGCAAAGGAGATATTTGACCAAAAACACGTCCACTCACACCCACAAAAGAATAAGAAAAGCGGAGCCTTCTGCTTTAGCTTAGATAATAAGTCAACACCATACATACTTCTAAACCATTCAAACAGCTTAAGAGATTTATTTACTATGATGCACGAGTTTGGTCACGGAATACACGGAGTGTTTTCAAGAAAACAAGTAAACCTATTGTACAATGCGTCGTTACCGATGGCAGAAACTGCATCTATATTTGGCGAGATGATACTGACATCTAAGATTTTAAAAAAGTCAAAAAATAAAGAAGAGAAGAAGTCTGTCCTGGTATATCTTATTGACAGAAACTACGCAACCATCATAAGACAAGCATATTTTGTCTACTTTGAAAAGTTCGCTCATGAGAACATAATTAAAGGCATCACAAAAGAAGAACTTGACGAAAAATATTTTTCATTGCTAAAAGAACAGTTTGGAGAAATGGAAGTCTCCACACTTTTCAAACATGAATGGAACTACATTCCACACATACACACCAGCCCGTTTTACTGTTATGCTTATGCCTGGGGAAACTTGATGGTGTTATCATTATATTCGATGTATCAAAAACAAGGGGCTGAGTTCATAGACAAATACGTTGACATATTATCAGCAGGAGGCGGAAAAGCACCCATAAACATTCTAAAAGAAGCAGGGATAGATCCAACATCAGAATTATTCTGGCAGGAAGGATTTGATATGATAAAAGAAGAAATAGAAGAATTAAAGAGATTAATCTAAATTTTTTTTTTAAAAAGGAAAAAAGTTTTATAAAGAATGCTCGCTCTCAACATTTAATGGACTTTCAAGCATTAATAATTGTTATGTTTAACCTTTTCTTAATCATAGACCCGGTGGCCTGTATACCTTTGCTTCCGGAGATGATGAAGAATAATACAAAACAAGAGCGCAAACAAATGATTCAAAGAGCAATCATTATAGCTTTTGTTGTACTAATATTTTTTACAGTTGTAGGAAGAATCTTGCTAAACTACTTCGGCGTTGGAATGGGTGCTGTTAGAATTGCAGGCGGCATATTACTTTTTGGCATAGGCTTTGAAATGTTATACGGACGATTGACAGGCACAGAGTCAAGCAAGTCAGAGCACAAAGAAGCAATAGAGAAAAAAGATGTGAGCATAACACCACTAGCAATACCATTATTAGCAGGTCCAGGTGCAATAGCAACTGTTATGATGTTCTCAAGCATATATCAGGGATCACAAGGAATATTTATGATAATAACTGCGCTCACAATTATTATGCTCATAAGCTTTTTAATGTTTAAGGCGGCCGAGACACTGGGAGCTAGACTTGGAGGGCTTGGAATAAAAGTCATCGCAAGAGTTATGGGCTTGCTTTTAGTATTTAGTTCTACACAAATATTTATCGAAGGATTAAAAATAGCAGGAATAATTAATTAGATTTTAAAACTTATTTCAAATTTTTTAATTCCGCCAAAATTAGAAAGATTTATATATCTTTATTACTTTTACGGAATTATGGAGTTTACAAGAGGAGAAATCTCAGTTTTAGAACAAATAGCAAAGGGCAATAAGTCCTTGAAAGAAATAGCTTTAGCTTTAAAAAAAAGTGAACCTCAAGTATATGTTTATGTCAAAAATCTTGCAAATAAATCCTTAATTGAACTAATAAATGGAAATATTGAACCGAACAGAATAGCTTACTTATCTTTGCTTCTTCAATTATTAAGCAAAATACCTAATCTCATACCTGTGTTAGAAGGTCCGGGAATACCAATATTTACTGCGATGCTAAAGCCATCGACAATAGAAGAAATATCTAGCGAAACAGGATACAGAAAAACAGCAATATACAAAAGACTTCAAGAAGCAAGAAAAAGAAGTCTTGTTAGAAAAAAAATAACTACTTTTGAAATAAATGATAAAATGTGGGCAGGATTAAAAGAAACATTAGATGAGATTAGAAAATCTGAATTAAAAACAGACAAAAGAATACCTGCAAGCGCAATAATTTACTACAAAAAGAACGATGAAATAGTTTTCTCAAGCAAAGAAGATCTTGATGCAGTAAAGACAGCATTCTCTGCATATCAAGATTATGGAATAGGTCTTCTTACCATAACTCACTTCTATTATTTACCTAAAAAAAATCTAACAAAAGAAAATATATTAACGCATTCACTTTACATCGTGGAAAAAGATGTGGACACAAGATACCTAATATTTATTGCACTATTCTATGCAAAATATAAAAAAGAATTTAAAATAAATCATCCAATACTCGCAAATATCAATACTATACTTGAGGGCGGAGAAGTCAAAGGATATCCAAAATATCAGGAAATAAAAGACAGAGCAGAAGTCTATAATATAGAGGTGTAAAAATGATAACTGATTTTAAACAAATAGCAGATCTATTCAAAGAGATTGATAAAGTAACATATCATAAAATTAAAATCTACACTATAGGTGGGGCTGTCCTTCTTGAGCAAGGTCTAAAAATAGCAACTAAAGATATTGATGTAGTTGTAGAGACAAAAAATGAGTTCATTGACTTACAGCATTCATTACAAAAAATAGGATTCAATCAGCAAATACCTGGAAAAGAATATTCACGAATGAATCTCAGCCAAATATTTCAAAGAGGAGAATTCAGAATAGACTTATTTGAAAAAGAAGTCTGCGGAAGATTCTCACTATCAAAAGGAATGATAGATCGTGCAAGAAAAGTAATAAGTTTAGATCACATCGAAGTATATCTTTGCTCAAATGAAGACATATTCTTATTCAAAACAATGACTGATAGAGAAGGAGATTTAACAGACTGCGAAAGCATAGTTGTAGCTGCAGTTGAATGGAACATAATAATTGATGAACTTAAAAGCCAAATAAATATGAGTAAACAAGATGTATGGATAACATGGGTTGGAGAAAGACTAGACATCTTAGAAGACAGAGGAATGATAATTCCAATAATGAATGACTTAAACGTAATAAGAAATAAATTCTTTGATGAATTTGAAAAAAAGCATTCAAAAAATTAACTTATTGATTCATATTTTATTATCTAATTGGTAAAATTATTAACTTTAGTTAATATCAACCAATATCAGGGCAATGAAAATGATAACCAATGAGATAATTAAATCATTTATAATCTGTAAATATAAAGCATATAATATGCTGAATTCCGTTCAAGGAATCAAAAAAGATTATGAATTAATGCAAACTGAAATTGCAAACCAATTATTCTCTAAATTTGCCGAAAATGTCAAAATAAGGTTCGGGGATGAAAATCAAATAGTGGATTTAAAATTAGTACATAATGAAAAAATTTCTAAAATTATATTAGAGTATCATATTAATTTTAATAATTATGACCTTTTAGTGGATGCTATTGAAGTAAATTGTGGGAGACTTATTCCTTATTTGTTCTTGATGAAAGAAAAAATCTCTAAGTACTATAAATTACTATTAACGGTTAAATGCTTGCTCTTTACAAAAATGAATAATGTTGAAATTGATTCAGGAAGAATATACTATGGTAAAGATATGAAAACTTTGAAATTTAAGATTCAAAAGTTAATTCCTGAATGTTTGAGAATAATCTCAGATTTGGAAAATTTGATTTCATTCAAATTAGAACCAGTGTTATGTCAAAATAACCACTGTAAAATATGTGAATATGAGGAATTATGTCATAAAAAACTTGTAGAAAGAGATGATTTGAGTTTACTTAGTTCTATTGATGAAAAAGATTTGAAAAGATATGAGAAAAAGGGAATATTCACAATAAAGCAATTATCTTATACGTTCAAACTAAGAAAACGAAACGAAAGAGTAAATACAAGAAATCATCCGTATTATGATTCACTAAAAGCTCTTGCATTAAGAGAGAGAAAAGTTTATGTGTTTGATAAAATAGAAATCCCGAACAGTGAAACAAAAATATTTCTTGATTGCGAAGGCGATACTGAAAACAGTTTTATATATTTGATAGGAATATTAATAGAAAAGAAAGAAAGCATTGAAAAATATTCTTTTTGGGCTAATACAAAAGAAGAAGAATCTAATATATTTGATGAATTATATAGAATAATTAATAGCCATCGCGAAGCTAAAATATTTTATTATGGAAAATATGATTGGCGTGTTCTTAAAAAAATAATTTCACAAACTAATAATGTATCTATCAAGAAAATTATATCTGAGAATTCAGTAGATATATTAGCAAAAATAAGAAGAAATATCTATTTTCCAACGTACTCAAATAGTTTGAAAGAAATTGCACGATTTATGGGTTTTTCGTGGACTGATATTCAGGCGTCCGGGTTACAAAGTGTTGTATGGAGGTATGAATGGGAAAAATTAGGAGATATTAGTATTAAAAAGAAATTAATTACATATAATTCTGAAGATTGTGAAGCATTACAACTCTTAGTCAGATTTCTTGTAGAGGTATTTAATAATGAAATACAAAATAATGACAAAGTTGCATTTATAGAGCACATGGATCCTAAAGAGAATCAAACATTTAAGAATATGACTTATGCAACAGAAGACGTAAAAATTATAACTCAAGGAGCCTATTTTCAATATCAACGAAATAAGATTTATTGGAGAACAAATGAGAATATTAAAAAAATAAAACGGAAAAATGAAAAAGTAAATAAGATCAAAATTAAAGTAAACAAGACTATTTTAATAAAAACAAATAAATGCTCGTTATGTAAATCAAAAAATATTTCGAAGATTGAAAATGACATTTTTAAAATAACAGTTTTGGATCTACGAATTTCTCAATATGGAATTAAAAAATGGATAATTCAATATGATGCACACAGGTATATATGTAATAATTGTGAGAATAGATTTTTACCAGCGGAACTTAAGAAGATTAAATATTATTCAAGAAAAGATCCTAAATTACGCGGTTATATCAAACATAAACAAGAAGGAATAGGACACACATTGTTGGTTTGGATAATACATCAATTCTTAGTAAATTATACAACATTCAGGAGTATTGAAAAATCATTAAAATATTATTTTAAAATTCCACTAGATCATCGTCAGATTTGGGAAGTTAAGCGTACCGCTGCAACATATTATAATAAAACATTTGAAGAGATTCTTCAAAATTTAATAAAAGGAAAATATATCCATATAGATGAAACAAAAGTAAAATTAAAAACAACAAGTGGATACATATGGGTATTTTCCAATATGGATGAAGTTATTTATTTGTATAAACCAAACAGAGAAGCTGCTTTTCTAAAAGATCTTCTTAAAGATTTTAAGGGTGTGCTAATCTCTGATTTTTATCCAGGATATGATTCATTGGATTGTCCAAAACAAAAATGTCTTGTACATCTAATTCGTGATTTAAATGATACATTATTAAAAAATCCATTCAACGAAGAATTAAAATCAATTGTAGTAAATTTTGGTGCATTGTTAAGAAATATTATCTTTACATCAGATAAGTATGGCTTAAAGAGAAGACACTTCAATAAACATAAAAAAGATGTTTTAAATTTTTTTGAAGATTTAAAAAATTCAAACATTGTAACGGAAGAAGCAGATAAACTTAGAAAAAAAATTATATCTTATGATAATGAATTGTTTACTTTTCTTGATTATGATAATGTGCCGTGGAATAACAATAATGCCGAGTATGCTATAAAGCAATTTGCAGATTATAGACAGACTGTCAAGGGGTCAATAACTGAGAAAGGTTTGGTAGCTTATCTGACTCTATTGAGTATTTACCAGACATGTAATTATAAAGGAATAAACTTCCTTAATTTTTTATTATCAAAACAAAAATATTTCAATAAGAAAGATAAAATAAAATCAATGAATAATACTTGTTAATGTAAATACTCCTTCTCCAACACTCTTGAATACATTATGTTTGTCTCTTAAGATTACGGCCATAACTGTTCTTTCTGGAGTCTTGCCTTTGGTCTCTTTTATCTTTAAGATCTCCTTTGTTATGTCCATGTAATGCATTGGTTTCTTGTTTTCCTGGAGCACTTTTTGTGCCAGTGTATAAAACGATTTATTCGATTTCTTAGCCATTATAGTTTCCTCCTAAGTTATTCATAATTATGCTAACTTACCGTCGAGGATGCTCAAATACCTATTTAAACACCCTCGTAGAGCATAATATCCTTTGTACTCGCTATTTTCTTGAATAGCGACAGATGCTCATCTGAAGTACTTTTTCAGATAGATAATATACATTTGGCGTAGAGAATAAAGAGAAGTAACAAACTTAAGATCATCAGTAGTTTCCTTTCTAAAAATATTGATAAAAATCTTTTTACGAAAATCTTTATCTTTTGAAAAGTCTTTAACGAGATAAACACAATAATGGCCATTCTTTTTTTGACACTCGAAGATATAAGGGCAATCAACACAGCTCAAAATAGGATAATTAAAATTTGAATGCTTGCCCGTTCTTAATCTTTTGAAAGCGTTGGCCTGTGACTTTCTTAGACTTGACACGCTTCCACCTTTAATCCTGTCCTAATAGACTATCAATATACACGAAAAAATCTCCAAAATCTTCAATTATTATTACATCTTCATTTAATTTAATGAAATCTTTTACAGCTTGAAGAATTTTTTTATTCTGTTCATAATCTTCGCTCAATTGAGTAATTTTAGCAAGTATCCCCAATTTAACAGACACGCTATCCTTATCATCATCAAGTGTTTTAGGAATATAACTTTCTATCTTCTCTCTTATTCTCTCATGCAATTCCATAATGATCATCTCTCTAATTGTGATAATTGTGTAAGATTACTGCGCGGACAACTCTTTTTTCTTTATGCCTTAGTTTTAAACCACATACCCGCATTTTTGCACAATTATCCTATTTTAGACACTGCACGTCTCCGTACTTTTTGTCACGAGGAGTACTTTTGTTCCATCCTGGAGAAAACCGCCTTTTACATGTAAATAGCGATTTGGAGCTTTTCTTGATACTCCTACATCTGCCATGAGCATTGCTGGAATTGGCACGTAGAAACTATGTGTTGTCTTTGAGATGCCACCGCTTACTGTGTACTTTCTTGGCAGTTTGTAATATTTATACGGCCTATAGAAATAGTCTAGTGGTCTCTTAAAATAGAACGCTAAGCCTACTTTTCCTTTGTCATCTACATAACGCATTGGGAACACAAACTGTCCTGAAAAGAAATTTACTGCGTGAATTGTCGGAACATAAAAGGTCTCTTGATGACCTATTCTTCTGCATTTGACAATCTCTATTTCAAACTCTTTTGTAAAGTCTTTGATGAACTTCGTCATACTAAATCGCCTCCTGGTCTTGGTTAATTGCACCGTAGCTTTTCGAGGCACTGTGGCCTTTTTTAGCATCGATTAACCGCCACCTCGGGCGTCTTGTGAAGATGCACTTTTGCGCTACATCGCGTCAGATGTTTCGACTAAATCTAAACACCTTATCTACATTATACGTTTCTTTCTTAATATCATTTTCTCACTTACTTCAGAAGTTATACCAGAATGAATATTCATACTGGCTTCATAAGAATCATCGACAAGCTTTATAAACAAAATAGACATTGTTTCTATACGATGTATAAAATGGGAGAACAATTAGTGAATATCCGTAGTCGAGAAATAAAGAAAAAATGGCCAAATACATACTGGCCTTATAGTATTCAGACGTACCTATTAATCGTTATCTACTCTTGGCGCTAGT
The DNA here is from genome assembly GCA_018819065.1 of Nanobdellota archaeon. Lineage (GTDB taxonomy): Archaea > Nanobdellota > Nanobdellia > Woesearchaeales. The sequence continues at coordinate 34,978 of JAHJQL010000067.1, forward strand.
ATGAATGCTAGTTGCACTTTGTTTAAAACTTTATACTCTAATTTCATCGGGTAATCATCACTTAGCTGCAAGACTACCTTATCGCTTAGTTTTCCGCCTTGAATCATCTTCTTTAAGTATTCAATTGAGAATTTTGATTTGACTTTTTTATCAACAACTATCTTTGTATCTTTATCGGCTTTTATGTTGATGTTTGCTTTGCTTAAATCACCTGCTGCTGTTATGTTGAGTTCTTGGTTTTCTGCGATGAAAGTCACACTTTCACCGATGATATCAACATCTTCTATTGCTTCATTAATGATTGTTGAGTTAGTAGTTATTGTTGCTTTGAATTTTAAGTCAGGGATTTTCTGCTGCTTTTCCTCAATATCGATGAGTGGTAGGAAGAATGTCCTTGTGGCGTTGCTCTTAAAAGTGACTTTGAATTTGCTCTCTTCAATTTCTAATGTGACTGCATCGTTTGCCTTTGCTCTTCTTAATACTTGCTTAAAATCGTTCAGGTTTATTGATAGCGAGACGTCCTCTTTGACGTTGTACTCTTCAAATGAGCTGCTTAAAAGCTTGAATATGACCATTGCCACGTTTGCTGGGTCCATCGCTATTAGTTGTATGGCGTCAGGGGTTATTTTAAATGTTCCCTCACTTACTAGGTCTGATATTATGCTGATGCTGTCTTTTAAAAATTTAGGTTCTGATAGTGTTAATTTCATATTTTATCCCTCTCTTGACAAATTAATGGTTATTTATAAATATTATTATTAATTTTTTTTTATTTAAATTTTGAGTACGTCTCCATTTTTTAAGAAGTGAATTTTATCCTCTGAAAAACCCTCTTCTAATGCGAGTTCTTTCATTGCCTGCATGCGTGGTAAGTCTCCGTGTACTGGTATTATGTGCTCTGGTTTTATAATTGCAAAAACTTCTCTTTGGTCTTCTTTTGAAGCGTGTCCTGAGACGTGTATATCTCTAAATATCCTGACGTGTTTTTGTTTGAGTGAGTCTTCAAGTATTCTTCTGTTATTATAATTAACCTTAACAGGTATTATCTGGCATGAGAATATGACTATGTCTCCTGATTTGAAATTGAAATAGTTTTCATTTACAATCTTTGAAAGCGTTGCTTTTGGCTCTCCTTGGTGGCCTGTGACTACGAATAGGTATTTTTCAGGGTCTTTTATTTTTGAGAGAAACTTCTTTACCTTGTTGCTGTACTTAACAATTGTCACATCAGAAAAACTTGTTACTCCGGCAGATTCTGCTGAAAAAGCGTATTTTGACAGTGACCGTCCTAGGAAAACCACTGTTCGACCCATTTTTCTTCCAATTTCCTTTACTGCTTTGATTCTTGCAATGTGGCTTGAAAAGGTGGTTACGAATATACTGTTTTTCTTGTTGTTGCTGTTTAGAAGAATCTCTTTAAGCATTTGTTTTGCAATGCTTTCAGATGGTGTCTTGGTTGGGTTTGTTGAATAAAGGCAGTCAACTATGAACACCTTAACTTTTAGCTCTTTTAACCTCTTTATATTGGTTTTATTTCCAAGCGTAGGATAATTGTCTATCTTGTAATCATTACCGTATAAAACAACACCGTACTTTGTGTGAATAGCAATCATTACTGTGTGTGGTGTTGAATGAGTGACGTTGATAAATTCAACCTCTACATTTTTAGAAACTTTAAACCTAGAGTTTTCCTTCTTTGCAACGAGTTTGTTCTTTAAATCAATTTTTTCATCCTTAATGGTTGTTTTTAAGACTTCAATTGTGAATTGGCTGCCGTAAACTGGGCAGTTGAATTTATTTGCTAAAAAAGGTGTTGCACCGACGTGATCTAAATGTGCGTGGCTGATGCATATAGCGACAGTCTTTGCTTTTACGTTGTCTAGTATCCTTATGTCAGGAACAGCCCCTATGTTCATCAACGTTTTAGAGGACATATCAACGATGTCATCAGAGTCGGAGTGCTCGATGTAGTGCTCCATGTGAAGACCTAAATCTAATATGACTATTTCATCATCTATCTTGACTGCTGTGCAGTTCCTTCCAATCTCACTATATCCTCCTACAGGGATGATTTCTATGCCCATTAAATTGCCTGAAAGAACACTAATTATAAAAATCTTTTTAGAAATATCACTTAACAAGCCTTCTTAGTTCATCAACAATCAAAATCATTGCTTTTGTATCAAGCGAACAGTATTCTTCAAGATTTGCTCTGACTTTCTCAATTTCTTCTCTTGAAGGAAGAACTCCATTTATGTCTGGATAGGTTATTCTTAAGTACTCAAGGCTTGCATCCATCCCTTGTTTTATGTCAACAGCTTCATAACCTCTTCCAATTAGTGCTGGTAAAACTTTTTTTATCGAAGCGCTTCCGTGCTGTGAAGAATTGTAATAGTCAAAGTTTCTGAAAGGAACTAGCAAGTCAACAACTCTTTCTAGTGTTGAATCAGCCCAATTTCTATACTCTGAAAACGCGCCTCCTAATTCGTTTATGATGCCTTTTTCAAAAACTTGATTATAAACTATTATTTTACCCTTTTTTCCCAGTGCATCTTTTAAAGATGATAAGAATGCAGGTCTTGGATCGTCTGGCTTGTCATAGAGAAACGAAAAGTGCTTTGTTGAGCTATCAATTGTGTGTAGTGAGAATTGGAATGGTATCTTCTGATAAGGTCTTGTACCATTAAAAATAGGCATTACAGGGCTGATTGTTTCAAAGTCAAGGTATTGAAGTGGTTCTTTTAAAAGTTTTAAGAACTCCTTCATTTTTTTCTTGTTCACATAAGGTTTTCCTGTGATTTCAACCTCTCTTTGTATCTCTTGTTTGTCACTTAGCTTGAAATCATCTGGAATATTGGCTATTGCAAGTATATCTTCTTCAAATAGCTGAGTGCTTTTCTTTCCACCTCTGTAAAGGTCAAAGACGTTGTTTTGCGGCATAAAAGACCAGCAATCATCAGTTAATGGACAATTGTATGGTTTGCCGCACCTCTTTCCAATAGTTGCATATGGTTTTTTTGTTGAAGCGAGCACATTTAAGAGTTCATCAACCTTTTTCTCAATTCCTATTGACGCTTCGTTAACTCTTGAAGTGATGTTCTTAGTCGCGAAGAACTCTTCTGGTTTAATAACTCCATTTTTCACAAATTCCTTGTTAACATACATTAAGAAGTAATCCTTAATATTTAGTCCTGCTTTTTTGCAGCAATACTTTTGAAAGGCAACATCTTCAATGTTTTCTTTCTTTACTTCGGTGGAGCTCTTGACCTCTATTAAATCCCATTCATCAATTCCGACAGGTTTTAAAATGTCGGCTCGGGTATATATTTCATCTGCTAATATTCCAGCTTCAAAGAGTGTTTTTCGTTCTCTGGCAAGTTTTCTTGTAATATTAACATTCTCCATGAATTCTTTTGTTGGGATGTTGACACCCTCTGAATACATTTTCTTTGCTAATTCACCAACCAATTTTCCCTGTTCAAAACGATATTTCGTCTCTGTGCTAATACTTGTTATCTTGTTTGGTTCGTGGATTTTTGTCCAAAGATACTTATCACATTGCAACCCAACCATGTACAGGGACTTAGTCAATGTTTTTGATGTCATTAAATAGTGAAGAATGTAGTTGTTTATTTAAAGCTTTTTTTAAGGAATAGTCAAGTACATAAGTAATGGGACAAGTTGAGTTTAAAAAGATGGTTGTCTAAAAATTGTTCTATGGCTTCTTGCATATCTTCTATTTTTTTGTAATGTGTTGAATTTGTAACGTTTGCACGAGTTATTTTCCAGCA
>JAHJQL010000002.1 GCA_018819065.1 Nanobdellota archaeon
AAATCTCGGGCAGCCGATAGTTTTCAAAAACCGTTTAATTTTTCTAGTCAACCTCACTTCTTTTTCCATTGTAATCACCTCAAAGATTACAATCTCCCAAGGGTTAAGAAATTTTCCCTTGGGACTTTTTCAACAAAGCCAAGGCTCACATTAGTTTTAAAAACAAATAGCTTTTCATTCTTATTATGGAACAAGAGATTGAAAATCAGAATCTTTCAAAAATAGCAGTAAAAAATTCAAAATATATTGTTGCATCCACTCTAATTTTCAAATTTGGAGGGTTAATATTCACAATTTTAATAGCAAGATTGCTTCTTCCAGAACTTTTTGGAATCTATGCCCTTGTATTATCTATTGTAACAATTTTTTCCACTTTTACAAATATGGGCTTAGATGAAACTTTTTTAAGGTATTTTTCTGAAGCTTTAGGAAAAAATAATCATCCCAAGGCGAGAAGTTATTTTAGACATCTTTTAAAGATAAAAGCTGGATTAGTTGTTCTTACAATTTTAATTCTTTTACTCACTTCAAAATTTTTATCATATAAAATTTATGATAATCCTCTATTGTTTTATCCTTTAATTTTCTCTTGTTTATTTATTCTTATGGAATCTTTTAAAGGTTTTATCTCATCGGTCTTTATAGCAACAAAAAATGTAAAACCCCTGCCCCTTCTAGAGTTATTACATCAAATTTTTAAGATATCCTTTTCTGTTTTAGCAATTTTAGTACTTTCTCAAGAATTTAGAGTTGCAGGATTATTTTTTGGTGCTGCACTAGCAGGATTTATTCACTTATTTTTATTAGTTTTAATCCTTTACAAGAAAAATAAAAATTTAATTGTTGGGGAAACAGAAACTATTGATAAAAAAAGAGTCAATCGTTATTTAGGCTTTGCAGGACTGACGACTGTTTCACTAGTCTTCTTCGGTTCTATTGATACTTTAATGCTTGGTAAATTTGTCGAATCAAGTTATTTGGGATACTATCGAATAGCACTAAGTCTAATTCTAACTATCATTTCTCTCCTTTCATTATCCAGCGTTTTTTTACCTATCTTCACCCAGATTCATGGTAAACGATTTGAAAGAGGTTTCCAAAAAACATTGAGATTTCTAATGATTTTAGCAATTCCTGCAACAGTTGGGATAATCTTTATTGCAAAACATTTAATCTTAATAATTTATGGCAATGAATATCTCTTAGCAACATCTACATTGTATTTTTTGGCTTTACTAATTGTAACGGCTCCATTAATAACACTTTATACTATAATTTTTGAATCAAAAGAAAAACCAAAGATAGTGTCAAAATCTGTTTTTATTTCTTTAATTATAAATATTGTTTTAAATTATATCCTAATAACATATCTCTTGAATTTTGGTCAAGAATATGCGATAATTGGGGCAGGAGTTTCCACTGTTATAAGTAGATTGATTCTTATGGGAATTTTAATCACAAATGCAAAAAATGAATTTAATTTAAGTATAAAAGGAATTGGATTAAGAAAACCTATTTTGGCAACATTTATGATGGCCCTATTCCTCCTGACATTTAATCATTTTGTGGATATGAATTTGTTTTTTGGAATCCTGGAAATAATCCTTGGCGCAGGGATCTATTTTGGAGTTTTGTTATTAATTAAAGGGATTGGGAGAGAAGATTTAGAAATAATTAAGAATCTAGTTCCCTACCAATATTTTTCAAGATTTATTAAATGAACACATTATTTCTTGCCCCTTCAATTTTTGGTCACCTTGTTTTAAAATATTCACAAGCCAGATTAAGGGAAGAAATATCCTCGCTAAAATTATAATATCAACTCATCCTCTTTTTTATGCCAGATGCAAGGTACAATGAAATTACAAATTGAATGGACCTAGAATTATGCCTTTTTATTACAAATTCATTTTTTAAAGAGTTTGTAGACTTTTTAAGAAGAATTATCTCGCTCATAGTTAAATATTTCTAAATATCTCTTTCCCCATATTTCAAGACATAATCCTCTCGCACTCTTCAAAGAACCCCTTATAATTTGGTCTAACTTTCTTCTGTCTTTTATGATGCCTAAAATTCTCTCTGCTTCTTGAGGATATTCCCCAGAAATTAAGACTCCATTTCCCCCGTCTTCTATAATTTCCTGATTAGCTTCTTTATCAGTAACAATGAGGCATCCAGATGCCATTGCCTCTGAGGTCACCATCGTTGGCGCTCCCCCCTCACATCTAGACATACTAAAGAAAATATCTGATGAATTGTAATAATCAGGCATATCTTCCCT
>JAHJQL010000068.1 GCA_018819065.1 Nanobdellota archaeon
AACGTTAAAAGCAGAAACGACAAACTACAAAGAGTAGAAATCTTAACAAGAGTAATCGCTTACAACATCGACCGACTAATAAGAACCGGACAAAAAGTTATTCTGATAATAATCAGAATAACAAGGATTTCATATTAGCCCAACAAATCAAAACACTTAAATACTACCGCTCTCAAAAATTAAGTTATAAAGAGGTTGAATTTCTCCATGCAACAAAACGTGCAAAAAGAAGAGTTTTACTGGTATCTGCGTTCAAATGAAGAAGTTATTGAAGAAACAAAGAGTTCTCTGCATGGGTTAACAGAACAAGAAGCAGCTCTGCGACTTGAGAAGGAAGGTTTAAATAAGATTGCAAAAGAAGATACTAACAAGGCTGCTAAAATCTTGTTAAGAAATTTTAACACTCCTTTAATATATATTCTATCATCAACAGCTTTAATCTCGATATTCTCTAATCACTTTATTGAGTTTTCAGTTATCACAGCAATAATTCTACTCACAGGAATACTAGGATTCGTCCAAGAATATAGGGCTGAGCGATCAATTGATGCGCTTGCAAAACTCACTCCTAAAAAAGTTGAAGTTATGAGGTCAGGGAAGAAGATGGAGCTTGAAGCAGAAAAGCTAGTGACAGGAGACGTCGTTATTCTCAAGAGAGGAATGATTATACCTGCTGATCTTCGAATAATCCATAGTAAAGGATTAATGATTGATGAGAGCATTCTTACCGGAGAATCAATGCAAAAACCAAAGACTTCTGATCGTATAGATCAACAAGAAGTTCCTTTAGCTGACAGGGATAACATGGCATTTAGCGGGACAAGTGTTACACAAGGCTCTGGTCTTGGAATAGTTGTTGAAAAAGGTCTTTTTTCTGAGTTAGGAAAGATTTCTCTGCGCTTAAAACAGATTGGAGATGAAAAAAGCCCATTACAAAGACAAATAGGTACGATGAGCAAGAACATCTCAATTTTTGTAATAATAATATGCAGTTTCTTCTTCACAATACTAATGATGCGAGAAATCCAGATGATGGATGCATTAATCTTAATAGGAGCCGTTGCAGTGTCTGGAATACCTGAAAGCTTTCCACTCGCACTCACACTATCACTTTCTCACGGCGTTAAGAAGATGGCCAAAGAAAATGCTCTTGTCAAAGACTTAAGCTCAGTAGAAACACTTGGAACAACAACAGTCATCTGCACTGATAAAACAGGGACTCTCACACAGAACAAGATGGTTATTGAAAGGATATTCTTCTCGGACAAAACTGAAATAATAGTTGAAGGTAAAGGCTACGAGCCAATAGGCATTTTCAAAAGCAATAATAAAATTGTGACTAGTAAAGAGCTAAAAGCACACGCGCCGTTCTTTAATACAGCCATATTATGCAACCATGCAGAGCTAAACATGGAAAATGGTGAATGGAAACTTTTGGGAGAGCCAACAGAGGGTGCTTTGCTAACACTTGCAAAGAGTGCTGGATTTGATGAAGCAGTCATCAGAGAGGACAATCATGAAATATACGAGATACCATTTGATCCTTTGCATAAGTACATGGTAACAGTTAATAGTGATGTAACACAGAATAACTTCCAAACAGCTTATCTTAAAGGAGCAACTGAGATGGTGCTTAAAAAATGCTTTTACCAAAGAGGATTACGTGGAGAAATTAAGCCGCTGACTAAAAGAGAAGTCAACCTGATACACCAAGAAGTTAACAAGTACAGCCAAGAATCCTACAGGGTACTAGCCATTGCAACCAAGAAGTTCAAAACATCATTTGTTCACGGAAAAAATCCTTCAAGCCAACAGCTTAAAGAATTAGAGCAAGGATACGTGTTTGAAGGGATTGTAGCCCTTAAAGACCCTTTAAGAGAGGATATATATGCATCAGTCAAAGAGTGCGAAGAAGCAGGAATAAGAGTTATCATGGTTACAGGCGACCATAAAGAAACCGCTCGAAGCATAGGAACAAAATTAGGATTAATAAAACATAGTCATGACAAGATAATTGAAGGGCATGAACTAAACATCATGACTGATGAAGAGCTAGACGCAATCATTAGCAGTGTCGCTATCTTTGCAAGAACAACGCCTGAACATAAATTAAGAATAGTGGAGTCACTCCAGCGGAAAGGAGAAATAGTGGCAATGACTGGCGATGGAGTCAATGATGCTCCAGCGCTTAAAAAAGCAGATATAGGAATTGCAATGGGCAAAAGCGGAACAGACGTTGCCAGGGAAGCCTCAAATATGATACTAGCAGATGATAATTTTTCAACGATAGTCAAAGCAGTAAAAGAAGGAAGAACTATATACAGCAACATTCGAAGGTTTATATTCTACTTATTAACTGGAAACATAACAGAGGTTTCACTAATGGTAATAGCAGTTATTGCTGGTTTGCTGACGCCTCTTACAGCATTAATGGTCTTGTTCATAAACCTAGTCACAAGCACGTTTCCATCAATAGCATTAAGCATTGAACCTACTCATCCAAAAGTGATGAAGCAAAAGCCACGAAACCCAAAAGAGAGACTGCTATCATCATACATCCTTTTCAAGATATTTGTACTTGCACCAATACTATTTTTAGGAACATTCCTCTTATTCCTTTGGAAGTTCCAATTCCAACAAGCAAGCATAGACCATGCAAGAACAGTAGCATTTGCAACAGTTATAATGTTTGAGCTATTCCACACATTTAACGCACGCTCGCTTCACACAACAATCTTTAACAGCTCTTTTTTCAAGAATAAAATTCTATTCTTATCAATAGGAATATCAATGACACTAACACTAATAGCAATATATACAACTTTAGGACAACAAATATTTCACACTGTGCCTTTAACACTTGGCGAGTGGGGAGTGATAATATTAGTCAGCAGCCTAGTAATTGGATTCTCTGAAGTCATCAAGTTGCTGATTAAAAGCGAGTTTAAAGAACAGCAAAACCTTAAGGGTGTGAATATCAACTTTGAGTAGGTTTAAAATCCTAAAAAACCACTTGTTTTTAGTCAAGGACTTTAGTTTTAGGACAAAGTTTATATATTAGTTCATCTTAAGAATATAAGGTGATAAATATGATTTCTGGTAAAGAAAAAGAGCGTGAATTAATTATTAAATTGTCTAAAGAAAATAAAACTTGTCGA
>JAHJQL010000010.1 GCA_018819065.1 Nanobdellota archaeon
TGTTCCATTTCTCTGTACCCCGACCTTCAGGTTGAGATTTTTAATTCAGAGAAATGTTTTTGCATTTCTCGAACCAGCAACTTTGTTGCTGTGTTCCAAAAATTCGACTTTTAAGATAGTCGAGCGTAATACCCTGACCTTTAGGTCGGGGATAGCCGACTATCGTCGAATTTTTGTTATCTAGGCCACAATTGTAATCCGCGTTCCTGCCTATTGATGTTCTCCATTTCATACGCATATTTGTGAGCCATACCAAAATACTTATCTATGTATATCTTTATATCAAACAAGTTAGGATTTAGAAGAACATATTCTGTTATTTCATGAACAAACATTGATTCAGAGTCAACTTCTACAGCTCCATAGATAATAACTGACTTATCACCTATATCGCCGCGCCTAACCGTGCTATTCTCTTTGATATAATTCTCTCTTTCCTGATAATGTTCCAGCTGCTTGGTACAAACCCTTATCAAGCCATTCTCTTTCTCATCAAAGAACATGTCGTAACCAAGGCCTGCCTTTGAATTATCAATTTTATAATTAAAAATTCTAAAATCAAAGTCTCCTATGAATCCTTCAAGATGTTTCGAAAGATTTTTCCAACACCAAGTTTTTGCATTACTTAACGCGTCGTCTAAGAATTCCTTTGAAGTGATATCCTCTAATAGTTCTAGTTTTTGTTCATAAGTCATTGTTTTGTGTGATGGAATAAAAAGAAATTTATAAATATTAACTAAAATTGAGAACTGCGTCTTAAAGCAACTAAAATCAAAGATTTCTGGCCATGTCCTGTAACACTTCGTAGCCTGCTTTTAACCGCTCTTCTTTAGTTGGAGGATCAGTTATTGCTCTTCCAACAACTAATATGCTTGAGCCATCCAAAACAGCGTTTCCTGGTGTAAAAACCCTTTTTTGGTCAGCGCCCGCAGGAGTGTTTGGGCCTTTTATTCCGGGTGTTACATACATAAAATTTGGAGGTAGCTTGTCTTTAATGGTGTATAGGTCTGCAGCAGAGCAGACAACGCCATCAAGGCCTGCCTTTTGTGTAAGTAATGCCAGGCTTAAGACTTGTTCTTCAATAGTTCCATTAATTTTTAATTCTTTATTCATGATGTCTTTGTCAATGCTTGTAAGAATAGTAACTCCAATGACTTTTGGCATCCTCAAGTTATATTTTTCACTTGCCTCCCTTGCGCCTTGGAATGCTGCTTTCATCATCTCAAAGCCGCCGCTTGCATGGACATTAAACATATAGACACCCAGCTGTGTCGCAGCATTTGCAGCTCCTTTTACAGTGTTTGGAATGTCGTGATACTTCAAGTCCAAGAAAACCTCAGAGCCAAACTCCTGAACTACCTTAACAACCTCAGGGCCAAACCTTGTGTATGACTCTTTTCCAACTTTAAACATTCCAACAACAGAGCTTAATTCTTCAACTCTTTCTTTGACTTCTTCAATTGTGTTTAATCCATCCAGTGGCAGACATACTTTGCTTCTTGCTAATTTTTCTTTTTGTGTTAGTGCATATTCCATTTTAAAACCTCTTTTCGTTAATTCATTAAAAACTTTTTGAACTAGATCTAATGGATTGTTTTCATATATTATAACTGCGCCTGAATCCTTGTTTACAGTCTTGACAATTTCAGGGATTAACTCTGTGACTCCTCCGCTTCCTTTTAGAACACCTATAACTTTTCCAAAGTCATAGAGATTAGTGAATTCATTTAATGTGCCAATCCTTCCGCCTATGATTATTCCTGCATCGCATTCTGCACAGCTGACGATGTTTCTGTACTTTCTTAAAATATGATAGTTATCAAATGGAATTTTTTTTGGGACAAAAACATATTCTGTGAATACATCAGTTGGAAACTTGTTATTCTTCTCATGGTCTTCAAGATCTTTTCCTGGCGAGTATGCAATAGTCTTTCCATTATTTTCAAAGGCGCCTTTTGAAGCCATGTATGGAAGCCCCCAGCATCCTCCTGAAAGCAAGGCGCAGTTATGTTTTGCAATCTCTTTTCCTATCTGGTATGCTTTTTCTTCAATCTCTTTTGTTGAGCCAACAGCGGACCCGAATACGCCTATCTTGAATTCCATTTTTATTCCACCTTCTAAATTTTTAATCCAAATGCTTTTACTATGTTGTTAAATGTTAAATCTTCAATTTGTTTTTTACTCAAGCCGATGCTTGGTAGGAATTCTTCCACAAATTCTTTGTACAAATAAAGTGTTGGATAGCCTGACGGATAACCGCTGTGAAGCTTTTCTCCGATTGTGTGAGGTGCATGGTCTGTCTCCACCCAATCAATTTTTCCACTCTTCAAAGCAACTCTTAATGCTTCAACATCTTCTTTGCTTCTCAATGGTGGATTCATTTTGTAAAGCAAGCCATGCGTTTCTTTTAGCATTTCATCATTCCAAAGCAGGTGATGAGGCGTTGCGCCACAAGTAATCCTGATCTCTCCTCGTGCCTTGTCAACCACTTCAAGCGACTCTTTGCATGATATGTGGCAGATATGAAGAGTTCCCTTAAAGCCTGTTTCTTTTGCAAACTTTATTTGGTCTTTTATAGATTCAACCTCTGCAATGTTAGGTCTTGAAAGTGCGTGAGTGTAAGGGTTTTTTGGATCAAACGTGTTTGTCATGAAAGCTTCTTTTTCGCAGTGAACAACCAGCACACCTTCATAATTGTTTTTTGCTAAAACATCATAAACCCTTCTTTGCTCTTCTTCGTCAATAATCGCCAAGTCTCCTGTAGATTTTCCTGCAAACATCTTTATTCCGATTACTTCCTTGAATTTTTTGACTAGAGAAACTGCTTCTTCTAGTTGTTCTGGGTTGCTTGTCGCGCCTACATACAAATAGTATCTTTTAACTTCGCTCTTTGGAACGAGCGCAAGCCTTCTAATAACATCACTTTCTCTTAAAACTGGTCTTGCAGTGTTTGGCATGTCAAAAACAAAGTCAACCCCTTGTTCTTTTGCAACAGATAATCCATGAGCAATGGTTTCTTTGTAGTTTTGTTCTTCATCCCTGAAATGTACATGTGGATCTATTCTCATCTTTATTCACCCTTTTAAAAAAGGTCCGTCAACACATGACCTCTCTCCATTCTTCGTTGCACAACTACCGCATAATCCAACACCACATTTAGTGACGTAATCAATCGAGTTATAAATATTCTCAGAGTTAGCATAATCTTTTTCAATTGCAACAGCTGCGTCAATCATCGCTTCAGGACCACAGTTGAAAAAAACAAGTCTTTTACTGTCTGATTCTGACAATTCACTTAATCTCTTTTTTAATATATCAGTTACAAAACCCTTATGGCCTTTACTTCCATCATTCGTTGCTATGTAAACCTTCGTCTTTAGCTTGTCAGTGTAGAATAAGTGGTTCTTGTCTCTTGCACCGATGAATATTTCAACGTTTTCAAAGTCTCTGGCAATCTGGTATAGTGAAGCAAGACCTGTTCCACCGCTAACAAGCATCAATTTAGAATCTTTATCTATCTTTAAGGAAGTCCCATATGGACCTCTGAAATATACTTTTGAGCCTTTTTCAAGAGCGGTGAACTTTTCTGAACAGCAGCCCCTGCTTTGCACCGCTAAAGTCAAGGGATTATTGTCAAGTACTGAGAATGGTTTTTCTCCAACGCCAGGAATCCATGCAAAGATGAACTGACCAGGCCGTATTTTTATGCCTTTGTTAAAGATTAGCAAAGAGAAATCCTTTGACAACTTTTTATTCTCAATAAGTTTGTATCTTTTAAAGCTCATGTCAACTTTCTTTAACAATCGAGCAGCCTTGTCTGTTTTCTTTTCTAAATCATTATTAAGTCTAAAGAAGTATTCCTTCACTTCAGCTGTCGTAAGCCCGGCTAGTGCTGAGCCAACTCCAAAGATTGTCGCACCTGCATCCTTGTAAGCAATAATGTCATCAGCGTTTCTTATACCACCACAGCCAATCACCGGAATATTTACTGCTTCAGAAATCTCTTTTATGCATTTCAAACCTATTGGTAGAATTCCAACACCTGAGAGTCCACCCTTCTTGTTTGTAAGAACTGGCTCTCCATCAACGCTGAAATATCCTGGTCCAACTGTGTTTATTGCACATATTGCATCTGCGCCTCCTTTCTCTGCAGCTTTGGCAATTTCTGCAATGTTTCCAGCATTTGGCGTCAGCTTTGGAACTACTGGTATTGACACCGCTTTTTTTACTGCTGAAGTTATCTCTTCAACAAGTTTTGGGTCTTGTCCAATAGCCATTCCATAACCTGTAGCGTGTGGGCATGAAAGATTAAGTTCAAGTCCATCAGAAAAAGGGGTAAGTATTTTTGCAACCTTTACAAACTCCTTTGCATCCTTTCCAAAAATTGATGTTAAGATAAACCTATCTTTTGGAATTTTTATCTCTTGTAGTTGTTTTGCAAACTCTTCAGCGCCTGGATTTGTAAGCCCAACAGCGTTCATAAAGCAACCAGGTGCATACTGGGTGACTATAGGTTCTTTGTTTCCTTCCCTTGGGTTCAATCCAATACTCTTTGTCGTTATTATTCCAACTTCAGGAATGCTGTTAGCAATCCTTTCAATAACCTTACCATTTGTTGTGATGATTCCAGAAGGTATTGTGAACTGTCCAGATATTTCTTTTCCTAAGAATTTCATTGTATCAATTTTATTGGCTCTACGCCGTATTCATCAAATTCTTTTTCAATGGCTGTTTTTATATCTTCACCAGGTTTTAATTTGTTGTATATTATTGGCAGCATGTCAAGAGACGAGCTCATGCTGTAAAACTTCACACCCATTTTTTCAATGGCTTCTTTGACACTTAAGCCGTCATCTCTTTTCTCCATCCTGTTTGTCAGGCTTAAGACACCAGAGACTTTTATTCCTGATTCTTTTAATCCTTCAAGAGTATTTATCAGCGAGCCACCTGTAGTTGTCACATCTTCAATTACTACGACTTTTCCTTTTGGCATTCCGACAAAGAATTTGTCTTTGGCAGCGCCGTGATCCTTTGGCTTTGCTCTGCCCATGGCAAGCACGTGACTATTTTTAGAATAATTTTTGGATTGTTTCGCCCACTTGTACTGGGTGATTACTCCAAGCTTTGTCGCACCTTCTGGTACGCCGTAGAAAGTATCAACTTCTATTTCTTTAGACTTTACAAATGCAATTACATAATCTGACAACTTATCTGTCAAGAAAACATCTTCGACAACATTTCTCCAGTTAGCGTAGAAGTGAGACTTCCTTCCTGACTTAAGGGTTATTGCCTCTTTGAAGAAACCATACACATTGTTTTGCTCTATAAAAATATTAAACTCTCTCTGGTCAAATTTTTGCATCAAAAACACCCCTTGCTGTTTTAAAAAATAATTAGTATTTATTTAATTAGTATTTATTATTAGTTTTGATTAGTATTTATGTATGTTTATGTATTATAATAATTTAATCTCTTCCCTACTCATCGGCTTCTCGCAGTAATGGCACCTGACTCTTAAAGGGTCTTGGTTTTCAACGTAGAACACACTTACTGCGTGCTCGTGATGCTTTTTGTAAGTTATGCAGCCAGGATTGTTACATTCAATCAATTCAACCAGTTTATAGGGTAGAATAACATTACCTTTCTTAAAAACAGAATTATCCCTAATCATGTTTACTGTTGCATGAGAGCATACAAGTGCTAGTTTGCTTAACTCTTCTTCACTCAGTTCTTTGTCCTTTATTCCAATAACATCTTTTTTTCCAAAACGTTTGCTCGTCAGGTTTTTTGCATAAATCATAGGCGTCTCTTTGTATTTTCCTAAGCCAAGCACTCTTATTACCGATTCCCCCTTACCAGCCTCTATATGGTCTATTAGGGTTCCGTTTTCTAATCTGTATAGCATGTGCTGTCCCATCTTCTTTCCATGCTCAATTTTTAAGTCCTGCCAGAGAAGATTGTGTTCTTCATTCTTTTTCTTTCTTTCTTCAAAGCCCTTTCCAAACACGCGTTCTATGATTGCCTGCCTCATGAACATGCCGTTTCTTGCCTGCTCTATATACCTTGCGTAAGGTGTTTTATCAACATCAATTGCTATCTCGAGGTTGTGCTTGTACCTTGGAAGCGGATGAAGAATGATTAAATCTTTCTTAGCTTCCTTAAGCATTGAAGCATTTAGATTGTATATGCCGCTGACTTTTTTGTATTCAAAATCTCCTTCAGGACCTTCAGGGAAGCGCTCCCTTTGAATCCTTGTCATGTAGAGAACATCAACAGTGCTGATTGCTTGCATCAAGTCATCATTAAAAATCACTTCTTTGCCTGCTTTTTTATAATCTTCAATCCTCCACTCTGGCATTGCAAGCATCTCTGGAGAGACGAGCCATACTTCAACCTTGTATAACTCAAATGCCTGAAGCAAGGTATGAACAGTTCGTCCATACTTTAAATCTCCGACAAGTGCTATCTTTAAGCCATCAATCTTTCCTTTGGCTTCAACTATGGTCATTAAATCAAGCAGGGTTTGCGTGGGGTGAGAATTGCTGCCATCACCGCCGTTGATAACAGGTATTGAAACTGTGTCACAGGCAAGCCTTGCTGCACCTTCAAGATTGTGTCTCATCACGATTGCATCATAGCCATAGCCTTCAAACATCCTGACAGTGTCAACGAGAGGCTCACCCTTCATAACAGACGTGCCTTCCGGACCTGCAAATCCATTGACGTAGCAGCCCTCATTTTCTGCTGCAGTCTCAGAACTAGTCCTTGTTCTAGTGGAATTCTCAAAGAATAAAGACGCAACCTTCTTGTTTAGCTTCTTAACGGTTCCACTCCTCTTTTTTTCAAGCGCAAGAACAATCAAAGAATCAATTTCCTTCCTGGAAAAATCGCGTATAGAGATGACACTCTTCATTAAAAAAAATGTAAACTGCTTTTACTATAAATGTTTTTCGTAATTGTGAATGGGTGACGAATAAATATTATTTTTTTCAAACTAAATATTTATATAATAAAAGTTTTTTGTTAAATAAATTTGCAACACATCGCCATATTAAACAAGTCTTGGAAATTTCTTGAACTAATTTTGTCTGGCAAAAAAACAATAGAGTCCCGTTGGTACAAAACAAAAAAAACACCCTACGGACAGATACATTCTGGTGACACGATCTATTTCAAAAACTCTGGAGAACCAGTGGCTGCAAAAGTAGAGGTCAAAAAAGTTTTAGAATTCTCAAACTTAAATCCTGCGATGGTTGATGAAATCCTAAAAATATATGGCAACGCAATTGGCATTCGCAAAGAAAAGATTCCAATGTTTAGGAAGTTGTTCAAAGACAAGAAATATTGCGCTTTGATATTTCTGAAAGACCCGCAAGGAATAAAGCCTTTTAACATTGACAAGAAAGGATATGGTAATATGGCTGCGTGGATGTGTGTGAATGATGTTGACTGGATCAGATTATGAAAGCCAGAAAACAATCAGCGATTATATTCTTTATCAGAGATGACATAGTAATGGGTTATTCTAAACCAGTTACTTGTAGATGTTTCGCCTGTGTCCAATCTTTACGACAAGAACAATCAACTGATTCTTAATCAAATCAACAATTAGCCTATAGTCTCCTACACGAAACTTATAAGCCTTTTCTCCAACAAGCCTTTTCAAATATGCTTCGGGCCTGATTCTTAGTTTTTCAAGACCGAGAATGATTCGTTCACGTTCCTTAAAGTCAAGCTTATCTAAAAATTTTTCAACGTTTTTTGCCAGAATTATTTCATACACTAAAAAATCACCTCGTGATTTTTTGTACAGAAAAATTTATTAATTTTTGATTGCATTGAGAATACCTTATCAAAACTTATATTTCTTTTTAAGGTCTGAAAGAGTTATAAATTCACCTTTTACAATTTGCTTTCTTGCTTCTATAATCTCTTTTTTAGTTTCTTCAGATAGCTCTTTTGTATCCTCAATAGTATTCCAGATTACATCTTCATAAGTTTCTCTAGAAAAAAGCTTTAGTTTGTTGAGTTCTTGTTGTAAATCCTGACTTATCTGAATAGTTGTTGATGTCATAGTGAACTATAGTTGGTTATAGTATATAAATCTTGTGGTCTTCAGTCTTCCTGAAAAGATGTTTTTTCCAAGTGAGAAACTTATGAGCTGCTATAAAGAAAAAGTTTTCTATCTGAAAGAATAAAAACAGTAAATAAAAAATTCTAAGCCGCAACTTTTAATTTCAGGCTGTCAACGAAGTCCTTGTACCTGTTTCTAAGCGTGACTTCTGTGACTCCAACTGCTGCTGCTATCTCGTTTTGGGTTCTCTTCTCTTCGTTTAGCTTGCTTGCTGCATATATTGCTGCTGCTGCAAGACCAAGCGGGTTCTTTCCAGAGGTTATCTCTTTTTTCTGTGCTTTTTCAAGCAGCTGAATTGCCATTGTGTGAGTCTTTTGGCTTAGTTCCAAATTAGAAATATATCTGCTGATATAATTTACAGGGTCTGACTGTGTGACTTTAAGGTTCATCTCCCTGACGACGTATCTGTAGTTTCTTCCAATTTCTTTTTTGTCGATGTTGGTTACTTTTTCGATGTCATCAAGTGTTTTTGGAATCTCATAGTTCCTGCAGACGATGTATATTACTGCTGCAACAATTGTTTCTGTGCTTCTGCCTTTGACTATTCCTTTCTGTGCAGCCATGGTGTATATCCTTGATGCCTCTTCTTCAACTGTCTTTCCTAGCTGAAGGACTGAGACTAGTCTTTGGATTTCAGAAAGTGCTATTTGAAGGTTTCTCTCAATTGCGGATGCAACGTTGTTTTGCCACTTCCTAAGCCTGAAGAATTTGTCTTTGTTGCTCTTGTTTAACTGGTAGATGTCTGCCTTGGTTCCGATTGATGTACCAAGACCTTTATCTGCGTGTGTGTATGAAAGCGGTGAGCCTGTTCTCCTCTTCTTAGCTGCATCCTCGCTATCCATCTCCCTCCATTCCTGGCCAAAGTCAAACATCTTGTCTTCTACGACAAGGCCGCAGTTCTTGCATACAACTTCTCCTTTCTCTTTTAGATGAGATAGGCTTAAGCTTCCACATTCTGGACAGTGCTTGATTATTTTCATAAGATTAACCCCCCGGATTCCCCCAAAGAATCACGTGAAATTTTTGATTGTTTTATCGTTTTCGATATATCTTGTTTCGATAGGTAACGTATAATTACTATTTAAATGTTTCGGTCACCTACGAGGAGAGATTTTTTTGTCATTCAGAAGTTATGATTTTCCATTTAGAAACTTTTTTCTTCTCACAATTACTAAAATCAAAACCTAGGATGTAAGGCTCTTCTTTCACAGAAAAAGTCAAGTTGATAGTTTCTCCATGAGGAATAACCTTTTCAATCACTTCAATCTCAGTGTCTCCAGCGTTGTCAAACCTAAATTCATAAGTTTTGACAACAGACTCAAGAACAACATCTTTGTCCTTGTCATTTGTTATTAAAACTTCCATCTTCAACTCATCAGAAAATAATTTGACATCACTAAAGATAACACCCAAAGCATCTAAACGGTACTTACACTGTCCATTCTCAATAACCTGTCCATTCTCACCGATGCTAATCTTTATATTGTTAAGATAAGGAGTTATAATCCACAAAGCTATAATTATTATCAGTATGCCCAAAACAACATTGACAATTTTTCTGTTCTTTGAAATCTTCGTCTCACCATCAAAGAATACGTGTTTTAGGCTTTGCTTTGAAATATGCCAAAAAGACTTGTTCTTATCATCATCCTTCTTCACCCAATCAACAAAGTGCTCCTCACCTTTGTCCTGTTCCTCAATAGTTGGCTCTTCTTCTTCATTAGAATCTTCTACTTCGCGTTCATCTTCTTCAACATCTTTTAAAGTAAAGCCGCATTTAGCACAAAAATTATCATCAATGTCAACCTCAAAACCGCATTTAGAGCAAAAAGGCATGAATGAAAGAAATTTTTATTTATATATAAATGTTAATGAAAAATGTGTTCTTTTTCTACTTGAAAATAGTTTCTTTATAACAGAAAACTATTTATATGATTATAGTCAAGTACATAAGTAATGGGACAAGTTGAGTTTAAAAAGATGGTTGTCTAAAAATTGTTCTATGGCTTCTTGCATATCTTCTATTTTTTTGTAATGTGTTGAATTTGTAACGTTTGCACGAGTTATTTTCCAGCAA
>JAHJQL010000011.1 GCA_018819065.1 Nanobdellota archaeon
ACGTTAAAAGCAGAAACGACAAACTACAAAGAGTAGAAATCTTAACAAGAGTAATCGCTTACAACATCGACCGACTAATAAGAACCGGACAAAAAGTTATTCTGATAATAATCAGAATAACAAGGATTTCATATTAGCCTTTTGAATAAAAAAATTTAAATACAAGTTCTTTAATTAATTAAAATATGACTTGGGCTACTCATTTGAACTATTGTACAATTAGAATAGTCTGCAGTCTGTTTTCAGATATTAAGATGAAGACTTGTTAAAGAGCCAAAAAATAATCCTAAAGGCTCATCAACAATTCTTCAAAAAACTATTTTCTTGAAATTTGTTTTGAGCCTTTTAGGGTTTAAAAAAAACTCGGAGGTGTTGGAAATGAATGAATGCATCGTCTGCAGGGAAGTTATAACTAACCCTGTGTGCGTAGAGTGCATAGAGATGGAAATACAGACGTGGCTTTACGAGGTAAAGCCAGAATTGGTTGAAGAGCTCAACAGAGTAACTGATGAGATTAACTTTAAGTTTGGAGATACTTCTTGCATTTTGTGCAAGGAAGACATGTCTGTATGTACCTACTGTTATATTCACCACATCTTAACTTGGCTTGAAAAACATCCTTATTTAATAGGTGAATTTAAGAGGTTATTCAATTTCAATCCTTTTTTTCTTTAATTTTATAATTTATCGACGAGAGTTCCAGTGGAAATTAAGGGGGCATATATTCTATAAAAAAGATATTAGACAACAAAAGCATTTATAAATGACCCCTTATTTCATTTATAAACAAAAACTCTTTTTGAGTTTATTTGGGGGATAAGAAAATGGAGAAATCTAAAATAAGCATAGAGGTTGTAAATATAGTTGTTTCAACAAACCTTGAGCACGACATACCACTTGAGAAAATGGCAGCGGTTCTCAGCAACACAGAGTATAACCCTGAACAGTTCCCTGGTTTAGTTATAAGAATTAAAGAACCAAAAACCTCCGCACTCATTTTTAGCTCTGGAAAAGTTGTTTGCACAGGAGCAAGAAGCATCCAAAAAGTTGAGGAATCAATACAAAAAATTATTGAAAGCCTTGAAAAAATAAATATTAAGATAACAATCAAACCAGTCATTAACATTCAAAACATCGTTGCAAGTGGGAGTATTGGTATGGATTTAAATCTAAATGTCTTAGCCATGAAGCTTGACAACACAGAGTATGAACCTGAACAATTTCCAGGACTAGTCTTTAAATTAATGGAAGCAAAAGCAACATTCCTACTATTCAGCAATGGAAAAGTTGTATGTACTGGAACTAAATCAGAAGCAGAGGTTCACACCGCTTTAGATAAACTAGTCGAGACTCTTAAAAAAGTAATGAAGTAGAATGGATGTTACTGAGCAGATAAACAAGTTTGAAGAGTTTTTAGAGTCTAATTATTACAACGACTTACTTGAGAATGTACAAAAGGACAAGGATTTCTTCACAGTTTCTTTTTTAGAACTATCAAAATTTAGCCCTGAAATGGCCGAAGAACTCCTTGAGAATCCTGAAAACATCTTAAAAGTTGGGGAGATAGCTGCAAAAAAAGTTATTAGTGATGAAAAAATAAAAAGCTTCTCAATAAGAATAAAGGACTTGCCTGAAGAACACCATTTAATGGTTCGAAACATCAGAAGCAAACACCTAAATAAATTCGTGCAGGTTGAAGGGATAGTTAGACAAAAATCTGATGTCAGACCACAAGTGACAAGTGCACAGTTTGAATGTCCAAGCTGTGGAAACATAATAAATATTCTTCAAATAGACACTAAATTCAAAGAACCAACCAGGTGTTCTTGCGGACGAAAAGGAAAATTCAGGCTGCTAAACAAAGAATTAGTTGACGCACAAAAAATAGTTCTTGAAGAAGCGCCAGAGGATCTTTCAGGCGGAGAACAACCAAAGAGAATGAACATTTTCTTAAAAAAAGATTTAGTATCACCAATATCAGATAAAAGAACCAACCCTGGAACAAAATTAAGGGTTGTTGGCGAGATAAAGGAAGTCCCAATAATACTCACATCAGGAGGAATGTCTACCAGGTATGATTTGATGATAGAAGCTAACTATATAGAACCAGTCCAGGAAGATTTCATGGAGGTTGACATTTCAAAGAAAGAATTAAAAGAGATAAAAGAGCTCAGCAAGAATCCTAGAGTGTTTGAGCTCCTATCAACATCCATCGCTCCCACAATATACGGCCACGACAAGGTTAAACAAGCAATCCTGCTTCAATTAATGGGAGGTTGCAGAAAAAAAAGACATGACGGTGTTATAACAAGAGGCGACATGCACATCTTATTAATAGGCGATCCTGGAGCTGGAAAGAGTCAACTTCTCAAGAGAGCAAGCCTAATTGCTCCAAAAGCTCGATTTGTGAGTGGAAAAGGAGCGACAGGCGCAGGACTAACTGCCAGTGTTGTAAAAGATGAATTCTTAAAAGGTTACGCATTAGAAGCAGGAGCATTAGTGCTAGCTAACAGAGGTCTTTGTTGTATTGACGAACTTGACAAGATGAGTACGGAAGACAGAAGCGCGATGCATGAAGCATTAGAGCAGCAAACAGTAACTATTTCAAAAGCAAATATCCAAGCAACACTAAGAGCTGAAACAACCGTACTCGCAGCTGCAAACCCTAAATTTGGAAGGTTTGATCCTTATGAATTACTAGCAAAACAAATCAACCTACCAACAACACTAATTAACAGGTTTGATCTAATATTTCCTATTCGAGACCTTCCAAACAGTGAAAATGATGAAAAACTCGCCGCATTCATACTATCACTTCATCAAGATCCAAATTCAAAAAAAGCAGAGATAAACACTGAACTGATAAAAAAATATGTTTCATACGCAAGACAAAAAATAAACCCCAAACTCACAAATGTCGCGTTAAATGAAATAAAGGATTATTACGTTAAAATGAGAAACTCCTCATCTGGTGAGGATGGAATAGTTGCAATCCCTATTTCTCCAAGACAATTAGAAGGACTTGTTAGACTATCAGAGGCAAGTGCCAGAACTAGGCTTGCTGAAAAAGTTGACAAGTCAGATGCTCAAAGAGCAATTGAGCTGGTTCACTTCTGCCTATCACAAATAGGTCTTGATCCTGAAACTGGAAAGATTGACATTGACAGAATAAGCACAGGAATAACTGCAAGTGAAAGATCACATATATCAATTATAAAAGAAATAATAAATGATCTTGAAAAAGCAATAGGAAAAACCATCCCCATCGAAGACGTTGTAAGGGAGGCTGAGATAAAAAATATTGATTCTAAAAAAGTAGAAGAAGTGCTTGAGAAGCTTAAACGCTCAGGAGATTTATTCAGCCCAAGACACGGACTAATCTCCAAGATATAAACACTATGAGCATAAAATCAGAAATTGCTAGGAAGTGTTGGATAAAAGACCTTCTTAGCGGTAGGTATGTAAAAAGAGAGGGTTGGGAGTCTAACTACTTTGAAACAAGTGTGGGCAGGATTTCTCGTGTAAACATAATTGCAGTAGTCATATCTGTTCAAGACAACACAATAATTATTGATGATGGGACTGGGATGATTCAGCTAAGAAGCTTTGAACAAAACAAAGTCTTTGAACAAAAACCCGGCGACCTAGTTTTAGTGATAGGCAAACCACGGTCCTTCAACGAGGAAAAATACGTAGTTCCAGAAATAATTAGGAAAATAGATGATAACAAATGGATTGAGCACAGAAAACTTGAACTAAGAAACACGAAACCTCAATTAGAAGAAAAAAAAACAGAAGTTATAAAAGAAGAAAAACCAACCACATCACAAAGCGATTCCTTGCTCAAAAAAATAATAGAACTTGACACTGGTAATGGTGTGAAGATATCTGAACTATTAAAATTCTTTGACTCAAACACCACAAATAAAACAATAACCCAACTAATTGAAGAAGGAGAGATTTTTGAAATAAAACCAGGCATTGTAAAATGCATCTAGAAACTAAAATATTGCCGGCGTCACATACACCTCTAATAACCCCGCCAAAAAGAGTATGAATATACTTAGTAAAAGCAAGTCAGCAGAGTCTAATAGTATGTGCTCAAATTTCCTGGTTCCAAAATCATGTCTTATAACTGCAACAGATATTATTCCACCAGCAAGCCCTGCAACAAAATAAGCCAGTATCTCAGGCAGCCCATGGATTATGTATTTTAGCAAGCCTATTGATATTATCTGGAAGTACTGGGTTACTTTTTCAAAACCAACGAGGTTTGAGTAATAAGCAAGATTTGACCTTATAAAATTACCCATCGCAGTGCCTATAACTGAAGCATTCCACGTTAGTATAAATATTGCACCCATGCCATAAATAAAAGAGAATAACACACACAAAATTAATACTTTCATATTGTTAAAAAATATTGATGAAAACGCTTTAAGAGAATTTATTGCTTGCCCAGTAACGTTTGAGTTTATGCTTTGTATGGTTGATGTTTGTGTTTCAAACAAGACAGAAACAGTGTCTGCTGGCAACACAACATACCAAAGAGTACAAGAAAGCGTAACACCTATAAAAAGCGACATAAATGCCATTAAAGCCTTGCTGTGTTCTTTTAACAGCATCTTCTCGCTTAAGTCTTGTAAATCTTTCTCTTCTTCAAGTTTAATTATTCCATACAACAACGGTATTGAAGCCATGACTGTCAAAAAAACCATGATTAGACTTGACTGTAATCTAAATATCCACAAGCTCAAAAAGATTGCAACTGATGAAAATACAAATCCAAAAAGTATAAGTCTTGCAGGGTGATTCTCTGATTTGAAAGGATCAGTTAATGACTCTAAAACCATAAGAAGTTTCTTTGCAAGATTTGTTTAAAAACTTTTCTAAACAAAACAAGGGGTTAAATTTAAATAACAACCATTATTACTAAAAAGAATATGAATTATGAAGAGATGCTAAAAAAAGGAAAGGAAAAACTACCAGACGTGTCTTCTCAAACTGAGAGATTTAACATCCCAAAAGCCAGAGGACATATCGAAGGTAACAAAACTGTTGTTAGCAATTTTGGAGAGATAGCAAAAACTCTTCAAAGAAAACCCGAGCACATACTAAAATTCATCTTAAAAGAATTAGCAAGCCCAGGCGATATGAGAAAAGAATCAGTTATTTTTGGGACTAAACTATCAGCATCTAAAATTAATGAAAAAATAGCTCAATACGCAGAAATATTTATTATCTGTAAAGAGTGTGGAAAACCTGATAGTAAATTAACAAAAGAAGGAAATATTTATTATTTGAAATGTCAAGCCTGCGGAGCAAAGCACTCATTTTATTCTAAAATCTAAAAAAAATGTTCATCGTAAAAAAAACATTACTCGACAGATTCAAGCGTCATAGTTTCGATTGTGGATGAAGACTTGATTAGAAGTAAAATAATCGGATTATTAAAAAGAAAAAGTTATATTAATAGTTTAAAAGAAATAGCAAAAACACTCTATGCCTAAACAGTAATTGCAAAAAATTAGTCAAACCACTTTCCAAGCCCTTCTTGTCGCTCCTGATCTTTTCCAAAAAGATCCTCCACCCTTTTTTTGGTCAACTCTAATGTCTGCATCAAGTATGGAGAAACATTGTATTTCTTTGCAAGACTTATGCTTGGCTCTAAATATTTCACGACTGAACCTTCTGAAATGGTGAATATTATCTTTCCATTGCACTTTAAACACTTACCTATCAATGGTGGTCGCCTATATTTTTCGTTGCAATTCACACACCTAAATTTTTGGCTTGAAAACTTTTTCAAATTACCTTTTATATCTCTCAAAAAATGTTTTTCGATAACTAATCTTGCAACATCAGTTTCATCAACCGCCCTTATCTTTTCTGCCAAGTCCATCTGACCTTTGAGCTTTTCTTCCATGCTAGGAAGCAACTTGTATGCCGAGCATAAAACACCCCTGTTAAAATCCAGTGTTGAATGTGTAAAACCATACCCTTCATATTGTAAAGGTGTTCGTAAAAATTGTCCCACTTGCCTTATTTTAACTTCCCAAGGCATCTTGTGTTCAAGAGCAGCAAGGTAAAATTCCAAAGGATACTTAAATGCTATGTCAACATTAAAAACCATGTCATCAACTTCTGTCGGGTTCAAAAAATAAGTTAAAACTAATGGTGCATCCATTGTACTTCCTCTTGAAGAAGGTAAAAATTTATTTGAAAAATTCAAGAAGCAATCCATCAACAAAAAGAAGCAAGACTCATCCCCATCAACATCCCTTCTCATAGCTGCGTGAAATAAAGGGTGTGCAAAGAACCCTTGAGTTCTTGAAAAACCTATTATTCTTCCAAGAATACCTGCAGATGTGTGGGGAGCCAAACCAACAACATAATGACCTATCAAATCTTCTTTTGATTCTAATTTGTAGAATTGCTTTAAATCATAAAGACCAGTTAAGAGGTCATCTATAAATTTGGTTGTTCTAAACAATATCTCATCACTTTTTTCATTCGGAGAAACAGGCGAGCAAGGAATTATTATATCTTGAGGTCTTATCTCTAGTATTTGATTCTCAGATTCTAAAGTTTTTCCAAAAATATCTTTTTTATACCCTAGTTCTTGCAGTTTTTCTATTGAAGCATTTATCTCTTTTGGCTTGAAATGAGTTATTGGCAGCTCTGAACAATCATACCTGATAGTTCCATCTTTGTTTACTTTAAGCCCGTGTTTTGCTCGTAGTATTGATTTTACTAGGTGTTCTGGTATGTGTTCTGGATTAAAAGTTCCTTTCACCCCTTTTATTAAATCTGGAAATATGTTCGCACCGATTTTCTTTAAGGCACCTTCAAAAATTTTTTTTATATCTATCTCTTTATACTTGTATGGCTTTGGAGAATGATTGCATCCTTTCGTCAGACCACACAAGTTGCAACACATCACTTTCTCTGTTTTCTTACCACAAACTTCACAAATAGAAAATATTGCTTCGTTCTTGCATGAAGAACAATAAAACACCGCGAAATCTCCACTCACCTTTCCTGCTTCAAGAGCTGACTGAAATGATCTAAATTTTCCTCCTTCATCCCCCACTGGAAACAATCCGTTTGGTCCGCCAGTCATCTCTCTCATCTTCGCTTTTTCAGGCCTGCCCATTCTTGCACCGATGAAAGTTCCTGATTTATCTCTGACTTTAAATTGAGAAATTTTGTTGATAAAATCTAAACTGTTTGTAAATTCTCCTGTCTCAAGGATTTTTAGAGATTGGTTTATTGATTCTATATCAGATATGTTTGTTTGTATCATGAATGCTCTCGCAACATCTTTTTCTAAGACTACAAACTCGTTGCTAATTAAGAGGTGGGGTATTCCTGCAAGTTCCAAAATCTCTTTTTCGTCTGAGTTCTTCAAAACAAGGTTGTCTTCTCGAAACTCAAAAGTTTTAAGCCAACAAAACAGTTTTTTTATCTGCTCTAAATCTAAACAAGTCCAGTAAAATGTGTATCTTGGATGAAGTGGTATTTTAAAAGCAGCAGATATTTCTATCGCTGCGTTAAGTGAGAGTTTAGTGCTTATTGGTTTTGAAAACAGTGTTTTCATGTTCTCTTCTGAAATATTTATCACTTCTGATATTTTTTCATAATCAAAAGTTCCAAATAAGTCAATCGCTTTCTTTTCAAACTCCAACATCCAGAATTCAGGACAATAACCAGGGGGAACTAAAGGGTGTGCTCTGTCAAAAAAATCCCCATAACTTATCAAAATATCCCCTAAGAATAATATTGTTTTTATCTCTTTTCTATTCTTTATAGCTAACTCCTCAGTTTCTAACATTAACACGTTTCCATTTTTGAGTTTGACTATTGGACCATCAAGCTCGTTGCACACAGTAAAGGCAGCTGCTTTTCCAGGTCTCTCAACTTTTAATTGGGTTCCCGTAGCTAAATATCCATTTAATATCTGCATTGTTGCAGGGTGTATTGATTGACCTGAGTATCCTGAAACTCTTGAACGACCATATCTTAATCTAAATCCTCCCTTCGCCATTGGGTGTGAAAAAACAGGTCTTCCAGCAACCAAGTCTTTTATAAATGTGTAGTCTGGTGCTATCTTTCCTTTCTCTACTTTTTCTCCTTTGGCCTTGGACTTTTTCTGAATTTTGAGAAAGTTCTCAAGAAAATTCCAGTGTTCCATATCAAAGTCTTTTGCCCATTCACTTATCTTTGCCCAAAGCTTTGGTGCTTTTAATGGTATGCAACTGCTATGTATTAAACAATATCCACTTCTCAAAAGATTAGTATTTACTCTTGGTAAATCTTTATAATTAATATTTGATATTTCATATTTTTCCGATGGGTCACCTGATATCTCCACCGGTAGGTGTTGCATTAAGAATTCTGACTCTTCTTTTGAAGGAAAATACTGCAGATTTGTTATGTATTCATGATAATCCTCTAGCTCTGTAGCGCATCTTTTTATTTCTCTTTCTGTTGGGTCATACTCTTGATATCCAAATTTTTTTCTAATATAATCACCTATTACTACTGACCAAGCAGCAGCTGTTCCACCTGCATTTCTTATGGGTCCAGAATAATAAAGACATAAGTATTTTCCTTTTCCATCATTTCTATTCTTAAGCTCTAAGTGTGTAAACCCTTCTAAAGGGCTGCTGACAACTCCAAGAGTTACATATGTAAAACCAGCCCTAATACCCATTTCTATTGCTTCTTTTTCATCTTTGAACTTACAAAACTTTTCTCTGGCAACCTCTTCAGCTATTTTTAAAGCAACCCTTACATCTAAAATTCCATACTCTTTTTCAAGATTATATATTCTTTTCTCAGCTCCCTTTCCCTTTATTTGGGGGGCAACAACACTTATTAAACCAATAACTCTCTCAGCCATCGTCTCTGCCAAGGTGGATTCAACAACTACATCCGGATCAAAGCCTTTTTTTCGGGCTTCAGAAGCGACTTTGTGAGCTTCTAAACAATCCTTTTTTAACTTAAGAAAATATTTTTCTAAATCTTTCGAGTAAGGTTTTTGATCCATTTTACTTGTTGTAAAAATTTACTATTTTAACTTTTCTTGTTTGAAGATTTAAAACAATCACTCTTGCTGGTTGTGGCTCTAATCCTCTTTTCTTTTGGTCTTCTGTGATATCCCCCCAACAAGATGTGTTTAGCAAGGTAACACCCCTATATTGTGATGCTGTTGCTCTGTGGATGTGACCCGTTACAAATATGTCTGGAATTGTGTTTATGAGCATTGGGTCTTCCTCTGCATCAGCTACATACATGTTTGACTCGTGTGTTGGAGCTAAATGCCTTTTTTGCAATAAGAATTTCATTATCAAATCAACTCTTTTTTGTCCTCCTGCAGCCCTTATGCTTGGTACATTGTCTGCGTAGTATATTAAAGAGTATCCATGATACATCAACACATCAAAACCTGAGAACTCTTCTGAACTATCAATATTAACAATTGCAGGGTTGCTTACAAAGATTGCATTTGGTAATTCTAGTAGTGACTCTGCAAAGTCATTATAAATAGCTGGTTGTGGTTCATCTAATCTTCCTGCGTCGTGGTTTCCAGGACAAATTATTATTCTCTTATCAGGGTTTATTCTCTTTAAATATTTGGTGAGTGTTCTGTATTGTTCTTTTATGTCTATTATTGATAAATCGCTTTCTTGATCGGGATACACTCCAACTCCTTCAACTAAGTCTCCTGTTATAAAAACGTATTTTGTTTTTTCAGCCAAGTCTTTTTGTTCTTCAGACCCTGTTTCTCCATTTAGCCACGAGATAAATTTTTCAAATTCTTTTTCAAGAAAAACTTTTGATCCTACATGCATATCACTTATGAAGACTGCACATTTTTCTTCTGGAGACTTTTTTAATTCCCTGTTTAAGTGTATGTCTGGAAAAACTAAGCTATTTGCAAACAAAATGTTTTTTCCTGATGTTCCAGACACACCTATAACTTCATCCAAGACCAAATCTCTTGCGACGTCATGAAGCTCTTTGTTGTTTTTGCTTATTAAAATTGTTGTGCACCCGGTTAAATCTTCAAGTGTTAATATTATGTGGTTGTTTTTAGTTTCTGACTTGCTACTTATCATACCTATTATTGAAGCATTCTCTTTTTCTGATTTAAACTTAAGTTTGTTTATAGATATTAAATTCTGGAGCTCTGGTCTTTGCCTGATTATTTTTTCAAGAGATTTAAATCGGTTATTAAAGAAGCTCACGAAATCTTCTATCAATCGTTTTTTTGAAGGTTTGCTATAATTAAAAATTATTTTTATCTTGTTTTGAGTCTCAGAGATTTCTTTTCGGGGTGTTGTTTCTAAATTTGATTTTTTAGCGTTTGCTTTTGGTTCTTCTTGACTTAGTTGTTCTTCTAATTCTTCAGGACTTATTAGTATTCCTTTTTTTAACAAAGAACTTATTTTTTCAGAATAATTCATTTTTCTTCTTTACTTCCAAGTCTTCTTCTAGAATTTTTATTATCTTTGGTTCCATGCTTTCTGAAAGTGAAAGGGTTATTTCTCTTGTTCGCCCATATCTTCCTTTCGACAAAACTCGACAGTTTATAATTCCAAGCATGTCAAATTCTGCAATTATATCTGACACTCTTCTTTGTGTTAGAGGTCTAAGACCAATATTTTGACAAATAGTTTTATAGGTTTCATATATTTCTCCTGTGAATATCTTATCTTTGCTTGTTGGTTTCTTAAGCATTATGGCATAGAGTGTTACTTGGAATTGTTTTGGTTGATTCTTGACTAGTTCAAGAACCCTGTCTTTTTCGATTTTGTCTTCTGCTTCGTCAAGGTTCTCTATTTTTATTGTTTTTTGGTCTTTTCTCTCTGCTAGTTCTCCTGCAACTCTTAAAAGGTCTAATGCTCTTCTTGCATCTCCATGGTCTCTTGCTGCAAACGCGGCACATTTTTCTATCACTCCTGAGTCCATAATTTCTTTTTTGAATGCTTTCTCTGCTCTTTTTCTTAAGATGTTTTGTATTTGTATTGCGTTGTATGGTGGAAACACTATCTCTTCTTCGCTTAATGATGATTTAACTCTTGGATCTAGGGTGTTTACAAATGTTAAAACATTACTTATGCCTATTATGGTTACTTTTGAATTTTTCAATTCAGAATTTATTCTCGT
Source organism: Nanobdellota archaeon (assembly GCA_018819065.1). GTDB lineage: Archaea > Nanobdellota > Nanobdellia > Woesearchaeales. Next base: position 11,176 of record JAHJQL010000011.1, read on the forward strand.
CAAATTATATATTAGTTCATCCCCTGTTTTTTTTACTAACTGGTCTATTTCATCCAAGATTATTAATACTGTTTTCTTTTTTTCATCTAAAGCTTTGAAGAACAAATTATACACTTCATCTGTTGGTAGTCCTGTTGAAGGAATGGCTTTTCCAAAGTGTCTTGCAAGTTCAGCTATCAATCTATATTCTGTATCTGCAATTTTTTTTAGTTTACAATTTAAGTAAAGAATCTCCAAAGGGATATTTTTCTCTTTTGCAACTTTTTTTAATTGATCAGACACATATTTTATTGTCAGGGTTTTTCCAGTCCCTGTTTTTCCGTAAATAAATAAGTTAGATGGTACTTCTTGTTTTAGCACAGGAGCCAATATGCTTGCTATTTGTTCTATTTGTTCATCTCTATGTTGAATTTCATCAGGCACATAGCTTGATTGTAATGCACTTTTATCAAGAAATAAAGACTCTTTTTCAAGATAAGATTCAAAGAATTTTCCAAGTTTTTTTTCCTGCATAAAAATTCCAGATGAAACAAAGGTTTATAAATATTTTGTGTCCTCGAAATATGTTATATGAAATAGATTATATAAAATAGCAGACACACACCTTGATTTCCTATGGAATGTTCTTTATTTGAAGTGAAGTTTGTTCTGATTAAATTTCATATTTTATCAGTTTTTTAATAATTAATATAATTATTTTCAATATAGAAATTAATTATAATGGTTGTTTCCGATATTTTAAACGTTAATTATAATAATTATTTACAATTAATTGTAATTAATTAAGATTAATTTTTCAAAAAATAAAAATTATATCTAAAAATAATCTATAATTAAACTATAATTAAAGTACATAATTAAACCATATAATTAAACTATATAACTTTTTAAAAACAAAAAACAATTTTCGTATGACTTTTTGTTTCCATAGGAAACAATGGTGTGGTGGTTATTATGATAAAAATAAAAAGTAACTACTGTTTAATAATAAAAAAACAAAAGGTTTAAAAGAAACACATCATTTCCTTTCTTTCAAATAAACAAACGGTGGTGCTTAAATGCTCGTTCAAAAAGAATTTTTAAAAAAAATAAAGGATTTTGGTTTAAACACTTATGAAGCAAAGATTTGGACTGCTCTTCTATCAAGAGGAGTTAGCACGGCAGGAGAACTAAGCGATATTGCAAACGTTCCAAGAAGCAGAAGCTACGACGTATTAGAAAGCCTAGAAAAAAAAGGTTTTATAATAATGAAGATAGGAAAACCAATAAAATACTTGGTAGTCCCACCAGAAGAAGTATTAGAACGAGTAAAAAAAAGATTAGAGGAAGAAACAACAAGTCAATTAACAAGTCTTGACAAATTAAAAGATTCAGATGTTTTGGACGAACTAAACTTATTGCACACAGAAGGAATCTCTTTAGTTGATCCAGCAGACATAACTGCTTCTTTAAAAGGAAGAGACAGACTTTATTCTCACATGGATATGATGATAAAAGATGCAGAAGAATCAATAGTTTTATTAACCACAGAAGAGGGTCTTATAAGAAAATTATCTGTTCTTTCAAAATCACTTGAAAAAGCCTACAAAAAAGGCGTTAAAATCAAGATTGCAGCACCAATAACTACTAAAACAAAAAAAATAGTTGACGAAGCAAAAAAATATGCAGAAGTCAGACACTGTGATACAAAAGGGAGATTTTGTATAATAGACAACCAGCAAATAGTTTTCATGCTAATGGATGATTTAAGCGTACATCCATCATATGATGTGGGTGTTTGGGTAAACACACCATTCTTCAGCCAAACATTAACAGAACTCTTTGATGTGCTTTGGATGAAATTAACACCACAAATCAAAAATTAATTTTTTTGATTACAAAAAAAGACACCTCAAAATTTATGTCGAGGTTTGCAAGTTGTTTCTTTCTAAGTATCCTTTTTTGGCTCTAAAAACTCCATTAAAATATGTTGATATTTCAATTAGACATACTTTTTCCTTTTAGGTAGATTTTTTGATTCAATAATTTTTTAAATACATTTTTCTACCAAAACAATTAAATGTTTAAAAACTTAAAAATAATAGGCACATCACACATAGCAAAAGACTCTGTAAAACAAATAGAACAAGAATTTCTTGATTTTAAACCAGATATTATGGCTGTGGAACTAGACACCAAAAGATATAATTCTTTATTATTTGAAAAGAACAACAAAATAAGTTTAAATCTAGTTAAAAAAGTCGGGTTTACCGGGTTTATGTTTTTAATAATAGGTCGTTTTGTTCAAAAAAAACTCGGCTCAATTGTGGGAGTGGAGCCGGGTTCAGATATGAAAACAGCTGTCGAACTAGCGAAGAAAAACAACAAAAAAATAACTCTTATAGATAGAGATATAGATATAACTTTAAAAAGATTTTCAAAAAAATTTTCATTCAAAGAAAAAATGAGGTTGTTAAAAGACTTACTTTTTGGCTTTTATTCTAAGAAAAAAATATCTATAAACCTTTCAAAAGTTCCAGATCAAAAACTAATCTCGTTCTTAATAACTGAATTAAAAGAAAGATATCCTTCAATATATCTTGTTCTTATTGAAGAAAGAAACAAATTCATGGCAAAAAAACTATTTTTTATGATGAAACAAGATTCAAATGCAAAAATTTTGTGCGTTGTAGGGGCAGGTCATGAAGAAGGATTAATGTCCGAGCTTAAGAAATTGTATTATTCAAACATTTCTCTTGTGCCAGAAAAATAACAAACTATTTAAAATAACCACCCAACATTAGCCTCATGACTGGTGTGTCGATGGAGTGGTGGGCTCATTGTAAGAAATACTTGTGTTTCTCGCCAAGAGAAAAAAAGCAACTAATAATTTCAGCCGTCGTCTTTGGTTTTATACTTTCATTTAGGATGTGGGGTGGAGATAGTTTTAATGCAACAAGTGGTATGATTAATTGGTTGTTGGTGTCATTCGTTGTTTTGTTCGCAATGTTTCTTAATTTTTTCATCCAAAAAGTTTTTGCTATAAAAAAAGGTTTTTTACTGCATTTTTTTTGGTGGTTTCCAGGGATACTTATAGGTGTTTTTTTAACAATTATTTCCTTTGGAATAATACCTTTTCTTTTTCCAGGAACTGTTTATCTAGAACACTTGAAAGGATTAAGATTAGGACACTTCAGATACGGCACCAACACAAAAGATTTAGCAGAAGTATCAGTTGCAGGGGTTATTGCAAATGTTGCGGTTGCACTTTTATTTAGTTTTATATACTTGGCAACTAACAGTGAGTGGGTTTTTATTTTTGTCAAAGTAAATTTTGCATATGCATTCTTTTCAATGCTTCCAATACCAACTATTTCAGGATTAAAACTCAGAGAAGGTGCAACACCAGGATTTAACATATTTTTCTTTTCAAGAAGACTTTATATCTTCATCTTCTTTTCATTAACTGCATTTTCACTTCTAATATATTATGGCATAACTGTTCTTAATAGTTTTTGGTCTTTGATATTGGCTTTGTTCTTAGGTCTCATCGGGCTGTTAATATTTGTAAAAATATTTGGCACCCGATGACTGATAGTTAAACAGTATCTCCGATTGGAAAATGACTCCTCCTTAGTGCTCGAAAAAAAGCACATAGGAGAAGTGCATGGTTATGTTTACCAAACAAACCATGACACATATAACATCGTTTTTACAAAAAACTTTCGATTCTTGTAGTA
>JAHJQL010000012.1 GCA_018819065.1 Nanobdellota archaeon
CTTCATTGATTTATTTTTACGAAATCCTTTCTTAGACACATCTAATGAGCCACACATGGGACATTCCAAAGACATAACGCATCACCAAGATGTTAATAGAACTAACTTATATATAAAGATGACGTTAAATAGACAATATCTATATATACATAAATTTATATACTAGTTGTTACATTGTATGCGTTCATGGATATTCGATTTGAGAACAAGAAAGATGTGAGCACTGTCTGCCGACGCTGTGGTAAGCCTGCGTCTGCCGATAGTTTTGTACTTCACCACTCTTACAAGATGGTTGTGTGCCCTGGATGCGTTGCTGAGTACAATCATAAAACTGCTTCACCTGAAAAGGGTGGATCTACGACTAAGAATGTTCCTAAATTCGAAAATTTTGGCAAGAAATCAGAGTTGTCATCTGCAAAGTCATCTACAAAACCTTCCCTGATTTCATCGATGAAGCCATCTGTAAAGCCATCTGCAAAAGATGACGATGATCCTTTTGCTGATGAAGATTTAAAACCTTCAAAAATTAGAAATAGCCCCCCAATTCCAGTCACTCCTAAAGTTGTTTCTCCAGTTTCAAAGGTTAGTGATAAGCCAAAGCCTGCGGGCTGGGATGCTGAGGATGCTTATCTTGAGAAGATGAAGAAAAAAATTGATATCACAAAACCTGTAGTTCAGGAGATAGATGAGGAGAGGGTGAAATATACTTGTCTTAAATGCAAGTACGTCTTTGTTTACAACATGTTTAAGGAGTATCCAAAGACTTGTCCTTATTGCAAGACTCCAGTTTCAAAATTTTAATAATTATATAATTATTCTTTAATTCTTATAATTTAATGAAAAAATTTATATCTTAGTGTTATTATCAATTATTTCATGAAGCGTAAGGTAATACAGTTAGCAGGAAAAACTTTAATTGTCTCCCTTCCAAGTAAGTGGGCTAAAGCTTATGGAGTGAAGAAAGGCGACGACATAGAAGTATCTGAGGATGACAAGAGGCTCATAATATCTCCCGACGTCAAGTTTTCATCTGAGAAAGTGACTCTTAGCAGTAAAGACCTTGGTCACTTTGACAAGAATTACATCTCATACCTGTACCAGAAGGGCTGTGATGAGATAAGAATAAACTATGATTCTCCTGAGATATCAAAGGATATCAATGAACGAGTATCCAACTTGCTGGGCTTTGAAATAATTGACAAGGGAGAAAACTATTTTGTGATAAAGAACGTCTCTGACGTTTTAGAAGAGGAATTTGACACGCTTCTAAGAAGAACATTCCTAATAATAATAGAGATAGGAAAAAGTTCTTTGGACGCTTTGAAAAAAGACGAGCGTGACAGGCTAGAAGAGATAGGTCATCTTGAAGACATGGTTGATAAATTCACTGATTTTTGCAAGAGGTTATTAAACAAGAAGGGTTTTAAGGATTTTAAGAAAACCCCTTATGTATACACTATAATTAGGGATTTGGAGAAAGTTGGCGACTTCTACAAGTATATTTGTGAGTATCTCTCAAACAACAAAGATGTCAAAGTGGATAAGGAGACTCTTTTGCTCCTTGAGCAGACAAACAACTTTTTTGAGCTTTACTACAACCTCTTTTACAAGTTTTCAAAGGAGAAAGCAACAGAGTTTCACTCAAAGAAAAAATCTTTGCTAAAGCAAGGATACCTATTAATGGAGAAAAGAAACTCTGATGTGTTAATTGTCCACCACTTAGTAAGTCTAATAATGATGATTTCAGACATGTACGGCCCATACTACATGACGCAGATTTAGATTCTAAACTAAAAATTTATAATTAATTCTTTATAACTAGAATTCTTAGGATGAGTAGAGCAATACAATTCATTATATTCATATCAGTCTTCCTGATAGTGTTTTTCCTAATGCATTTCTACGTTTTTTCTCGGTTCAGCGGTTTTTTTGGGTTGAAAAGAAACACGTATTTCTTCTTAGTTATAATATTGCTTTCATCATCATATCCTTTAGCAACATTTCTTGAGAGGACGATTAATGGCTCTTTGGCAAGAGTGCTGTACATATTTTCATCGACTTGGATGGGTGTTTTGTTCTTGCTCTTTTCATCACTTTTAGTTTACGAACTGATAAGACTTTTTGTTGTCATACCAAAGTTTTATGCTGGTGTTGGAATATTGTTGCTTGTGGTGCTAATTTCTCTTTACGCATTAATCAACGCCTCATTTGTCATAACTAAGAACGTTGATGTGACTCTTGAAGGCTTAAAAAGCGATTTAAAAGTTGTACAATTATCTGACATACATGTAGGAACTGTTAGAAAAACAAAGTTCCTTGAGAGAATAGTTTTTAGGACCAACGAACTAAATCCTGACGTTGTATTCATAACAGGTGACTTGGTTGATGGAAGTGGACCTCTGCATAAAGGGATGTTTGATGCTTTAAAAGAACTCAAGGCTCCTGCTTTCTTTGTGATAGGAAACCACGAAGTCTACGAAGGACTTGATAAAGTCTTTGAGCTTTTGAGTGATACAAGCATTAAGGTATTAAGAAATGAAGTGGTTGTCTTTAAAGATGTGCGGATTGTAGGGGTTGATTATTCTGAGAGCAAAGCGTACCTTGGAAACGTGCTTGAAAAGTTAGACATCAACAAGACAAAACCAGCCATCTTGCTCTTTCACAACCCAATAAGTCTGGATGCAGCTGCCAATAATGGTATTGACTTGCAGCTTTCAGGCCACACTCACAACGGACAGTTATTTCCTTTTAGCCTTCTTGTAAAGCTAGTTTACAAGTACAGCGTCGGCCTTCATAATTATAAAGATATGCAGATTTACATCTCTCCAGGAACTGGAACTTGGGGTCCGCCTATGAGGCTTGGCTCTAGAAACGAGATAACAGTAATTAACCTTAAGAGCAAATAAAAGTAAAAGTTTAAAAATAAAATTCTAGTCTGATTTTTTTAGGAGGTCAAGACTTGAAAATGGTAAAAAAAGCGATTAAAAAAGAAGTAAAAAAACAAGATTCTAAAAAAAGAAGTTCTAATAAGCAAAAACAGCAGACGCTGTTAATAACAAAAGACATGACACTTGGAGAAGTAATAGGCTTATACCCTGAAACTATAAACATTCTTTTGGAAGAAGGCATTCACTGCGTTGGATGTGGAGCTGCAAACTGGGAGACTGTAGAGCAAGGGCTTTTTGCTCATGGGAGAACACAAAAAGAGGTTGACGCAATCGTAAAGCAGCTTAATACTGTTGCTTTAAAGCAGGAGAGTAAAAGAGATCCACAATCAGTTGTTTTTACTGACGCCGCCCTAAAGGAGATAAAGAGTCTTTTGAAAAAAGAGAAGAAGGAAGGTTTTGGGCTTAGAATAGAAGTTCGAACCAGTGGCTGCTGTGGTCCAGAGTACAAAATGGACTTTGACAACAAGAGGGATAAGGACGTTGTCATCCAGCTTAAAGGCTTGAAAGTGTATGTTGATTCAAAAAGCATGAATATACTTAAAGGATCAATTGTTGACTACATAAACACGCCTGCTGGCTCAGGCTTTAAGATAGACAACCCAAGCATACAGCAAAGCAGTGGTTCTTGTCACTCATAAATAATTCTTTTATCTTTCTTTGCAGTCTTCAAACCAAGTCTTTGTTTTCTTTTAAATCCTTTATCTTTATTGCATTGACAGGACAAGACTTTGCAGCTTCAAGAGCCTCACCTAAACTATCAACTTCTAAAATCCATAACCCAGGTTCTGTCTCTGTTCCTTTCAAAAGGTCTGCTTTTCCACCATCATCCATCTTGAACTTCTCAGGATCAATTGAAGCACAAGCAGCTGCTCCAATGCAAGAATCCCAATCATAGATTATTTTGTATCTTCCCAACTAAAAACACCTTCTTTTCCTTGTTTTTAAACTCAGGTTTTTATATTTTTTGAAAAAACATTCTTTTTTAGAAAATATTTAAATAGCTTGCTGCATACTTTTTTTATGGGTGATTATTTTATGCAGACAAGAATAATTGCAGCTACTGGTGAACAGGAGTTAGAGCAAAAGGTTAATACTTTCATAATTGGTAAGAATATTGTTGATATAAAATTGACTGAGTGGGTTAATTATCCAAGCCAAACTGGTGGCTATACTGCGTACATATTATACGAGCATGGAGTGCCTGCACGTCAGATTCAGATAAAGATTATTGCTGTCACAGGGGATGTTGACTTAGAGCGAGAAGTTAACATGTTTATAAGCAACAAGTTAATTGTTGATGTTAAATACACTGAGTGGGTTGATTACGAGGCACAAACAGGTGGCTACACTGCGCTTATAATGTATATAGCTGAGCAGGGATCTTACACTCAAGCGTCGCAGCAGTCAAAGAGTCGCTTTAGAGCTGATAGTAAGTCTGCTCCTCAGTTTGATGTACTATGAAACTAAGACTAGGCGTTGATGTCGGCGGAACGAAGATAGAGGGAGCACTGGTATCGGAAAATGGCGTTGCTGTTAAGAGACTTAGAGTGCCAACAAACTCTTCAAGTGGCAGGAAGGCTGTTTTGGACAATATTCTCTTTGTGATAAAATCACTTGATAATTCAACAGTAAAAAGTGTTGGCTTAGGAATTGCAGGTGTCATTGATAAGAATGGTTTTTTGCAGGAATCACCAAACATTCAATGCCTTGAAGGGCTAAATGTTTCAAAGGAATTGGAGAAGCTCCTGGGCAAGCCCGTCTTTCAGGAGAATGATGCTAATTGTTTTGCACTTGCAGAGCAGCGTTTTGGAGCTGCAAAAGGTTGTAAGGATGTTGTTGGCTTAATAATTGGAACAGGTATTGGCGCTGGCTTGATATTTAACGGAGAAATTTACAGAGGGGTGGATGGCTGTGCTGGTGAGGTTGGCAGAATGGTCATCGATTCATCATCAAACCTGACTTTTGAAGACTTATGCTCAGGCCATGGGATTGTTCGTAGATACAAAGCACTTGGTGGCAAGATGAAGAATCCAAATCCAAGAAATATATTTAGCTCAAAAGAAAAAGCAGCAAAGATAGCTGTTAATGACACTTACAAATACCTTGGAATAGGAATAGCGAACTTGTTAAATATTCTTGACCCTGAAATAATTGTTTTAGGAGGGGGGGTTAGCAATCTTTCTTTTTATCAAAAGTTAAGGGTTGAAGTCAAGAAGCACTCCATCAATTCAAAGAATGTAATCCTTGTCAAGAACAAGTTAGGCGACAGCTCAGGAGTTATAGGTGCGGCGTTTCTCCGAGGTTAAAACGAAAAGTTTAAATAGTTGTGTATTACATCTTTTCAATATAAAATCGGAGGAACTAATAATGAAGAATTTTTTCTCATCACTCAAGAAGCTCAGGAAGTCAAAGCATGAAGACGAAGATGAAAATATAGGAGAAGAAGAATACGTTGAAATAGATACTGAGAAGGAGCGCGAGCGACTTGATAAAGTCATTGTTAGACCTTTTGTCATGGAAGATTTCTCTGATATAAAAGACGTTCTCGACGTCTTACGTGAAGGTCACACTATAGCTTTAATTAACATTAAACCTTTGAAAGACAAAGACTTGGTAGAGTTAAAAAGAGCGATAAATAAGCTTAAAAAGACTTGTGATGCTATCGAAGGAGACATCGCAGGCTTTGGTGATGATTACATCGTTGTGACCCCTAGCTTTGCAGAAGTCTACAGGACAAAGTCAACAAAAGCAGTTTCTGAAGACTAAGAATTTATTTTTCTAATTTTTTTATAACTTTGGTTTAGACTATCTGCTTTTTTTACAGTTTTATTAAAAATCTCAACAGAGATTTTTAATTCAGAGAAATGTTTTTGCATTTCTCGAACCAGCAACTTTGTTGCTGTGTTCCAAAAATTCGACTTTTAAGATAGTCGAGCGTAATACCCTGACCTTTAGGTCGGGGATAGCCGACTATCGTTGAATTTTTGTTATTTTAAATCTTTTTTTTTAGAAATAATCTCAAATACAATCTTTTTATTAAGCTGTCTGTTTTTAAATTTTATTAGGCTGCATAATATTGGTTGTTGATTATATGTTTAAAAACCAAAATATATTTAAATAAAGTTCGCGAGGATTCTTGTATGATGGCTGCTGATAAAAACGTTGGGGAAATGAATATGCTTGAAGGTGAACTGTGTCCTTTTTGTCATAACAAGACTCTAACACTGATGGAGTCGGAAAGAGATGTTCCTTATTTTGGGAATGTTTACCTCTTCTCAATGGATTGCGATAGTTGTCACTATCATAAGGCTGATGTTGAAACTGAGCAGGATAATGGACCTGTCAAGTACACTTTCGAGATTAGTTCTGAGGCTGATATGAAGGTGCGCGTTGTAAAATCCAGTACAGCCACTGTAAAGATTCCCCACATTGGAAGTATCGAGCCTGGTGAGGCTTCAAATGGCTACGTGACTAATATTGAAGGAATTCTTAATCGTATGAAGAAACAAGTTGAGGTTTTAAGAGATGAATCTGAGGACAAGGAAGATGTCAAGAAGGCAAAGAACATTCTTAAGAAGCTGACGAGAGTTATGTGGGGTCAAGAAAAACTCAAGATAACAATAGATGATCCTAAAGGTAATTCTGCAATTATTTCTGAGAAGGCTGTTAAGGGAAAATAAATTTTTTGTTGTTAGAAATCAAAGGTTTTTTGATGCTATGGTTGCTAGTTCGCTTCTTTGGCCTATCTCCATAAACATAGTCGCAGTTATTCTCTCATCTTTCATCTTTTCTGATGCGTAACAAAGCCCGTTTGTGACTTCTGTTAATCCTTTCTTGTCTATCTGCTGTGGGTCTCCAGTCATTATTATCTTTGTTCCTTCACCTGCTCTTGTTATGATTGTTTTTGCTTCAAGTGGGTCTAGGTTTTGTGCCTCGTCTACTATTAGTATCATGTTTTCTAGGCTTCGACCTCTTATGTGTGCCAGTGGTTGTATCTGTAAGATGTCGTTGTCTATTAAGTAGTCTTTTAGTTCGCTTGGACTCATTGATTCAAGTTCTCTTCTTCCTGATGGTGACTTGTTAATCTTTCTTATCAGATGTTCGCTCATCGATCTTGTTATATTGTCAAATATTGGTTGTATCCATGGAGCCATCTTTTTTATAGTATCACCGGGCAGATATCCAATATCTTTTCCCATTGGTATATTTGGCCTTGCAATTAGGACTGTTTCGTATAGGTCTTCTCCTTTCTTTGATCCGTGAGTGTTTAGTTGGTGTAGCCCTGCTGCTATGCTTAGGAGTGTTTTTCCAGTTCCTGCTGGTCCTATCAGGCTTACAAGTTTTATGTCTGGTCTTAAGAGTGCGTCTAGCGCCATGCTTTGTTCGTAATCCCTTGATTTTATTCCTAGGATTCCTGAGTCGTTTCCGGCTCGAAGTGGTACTTTTATTATTCCACCATTTTCTAGTCCGCTTATATCTTTGTGATATTTTCCTATCATGAATTCTCGTGTGTTTGGAACTTCGAATCTAAATGATGGTAATTTGTATTCTCCTCTGCTTTTGAGGATGAAGTACTCGTTTGGTCTTGGCAGGTTTTCTAGTTCTAGCTCTTCTATTGGAAGGGCGTGTTTTCCGTCTATTAGAAAATCTATTATTTCTTCTTTGACAACTAGCTCTCGCCAGCCTTTGTATAAGTCGTCATATTTTTTCACTGATTTTACAGCTTCCCAGTCTGAAACGCTTAATCCTACGGAGCTGCCTTTTAAGTAGAGGTTTGTGTCGTTTGTCACTAGTTCCACGTATCCGTCTCCATTGTTTTTGAGTGTGTCTGCGATTGATAGTATTATGTTGTCATTATTTTTGCTGTCGTGCTGAGACTTTAACTTTCGTTCAAGGGATCCGTCGTAGTTGTACTCAACTCTTATAAAGTAGTTTTTGCTAATTTCAATTGACTCTGAGATGCTTTTTTTACTTTCTGAGATGATCTTTTTGAGTTCATATGAGAATTTTCTTGAGTTTTCTCCTCTGGATGTGTAGTCTTCATCTTTAAACTTATCCATCTCCTCTAGAACGATGTATGGTATTATGAGGTGGTTTTCTACTCCTTCTTTTTTTGGTGCGAATGAGTGAATGGCTTCTTTTGCGTCAAGAAGGAATATGTTTGTGTCTGCTACAAAGTACTGTTTCTTCATTTTTCATATCTCTTTTAAAGTAAATTCTGTAATTCTGATTGTATACACTTGTACTCTAGGAATTGTTTATAATTAGTGTCTTTTGCAAGTGGATTTTTTCTTAAATAGTTTTTTGATCCTTGATGGACTGCTTTTCCTATGTCATCAAATGATTCTTCTCCTCTTTCTTCTAATATTAGGTTTATAGTTCCAAGGAGGCTGTCGTTGTTTAACTGATCTTTTGGTTTGTAAGACTGGATTTGGTCTTTATTTCCTTCGAATGTAATCATTAAAAGGTATGATTTGACTTGTCTCATTATATCTCTTTGAATATATCTTTTTTTTATAGGGTCTATATCGTTTCGAAACGCTAGCAAATCTCTGTGCTTGATATTTAGCCCTTGGGAGAATATGTTTCCTATGTCTTCGTAGGAGTATTTATTGTCAAGAAGCTTGTTTATTAAGTAGTTTATGTTTGTGGCCTTTCGCACCATTTGTATTTTTACCCCTTCTATTTTTGTTTTACTTTGTAGTATTTAAAAGTTTCTATTGTAGAATAGTTACATGTTTACATTTCCAAAGGAGCGTCAATTCCAAGAAGACCAAGACCATTCTTTAAAACCTGCTTTATCGCAAGTATCAAAGCAATCCTCGTCCCACGAAGGTTGCCTTCAGCCTTTAGTATAGGGCTTTTATGGTAGAACTCATTGAAAGTCTGCGATAACTCAAGAATGTGGCGTGCGACCAAAGAAGGCTTATAGTTATTTGCAGCCTGAGAAACAACCACTGGGTATTCAGCAAGCTTTGTTATAATATTCTTTTCCTCATCAGTCTTTAGCAAAGAGTAGTCAACCTCTGTTAGCAATCCTTTGCTCTTTTTTAATATGGAATTTATTCTTGCATGAGCGTACTGGATGTAAGGACCGGTCTCGCCTTCAAAAGATATGGATTCTTTTGGGTCAAAGACAAAATCCTTTGATGGATCATATTTAAGGATGAAAAATATGAGTGCTCCAAATCCTATATCTTTACATCTTTTCAAAAGCTCTTTTTCTGAAAGCTTATGTCTATCTTCAATCTCTTTCTTGGCCATTTGAGTCATCTGCTCTATTAGGTTATCAGTGTCAACTACTGTTCCTTCCCGGGATTTCATCTTGCCTTCGGGAAGATAGACCATTCCATAGTTTAGATGGTATAATCCTGAAGATTTCTTAAATCCAAGCATTTTTAATATTGCAAAAAGCTGTGAGAAATGCAGGTTTTGTTCTGAAGCAACGACATATATAAGTGTGTCAGGGTCAAACTCGTTGTATCTTAAGTAAGCCAGGTTTATGTCCTGAGTTATATAGACAGATGTCCCGTCACTCCTCAAGACGACTTTCTCACCAAGCTCTTTTAGATCTGCTATAATATTGTCATTATCATCTTTTTTGAATATCCCATTCTTGAGTGCTTGAGTAACTATCTTTTTTCCGCCATCATAATGATCACTCTCATTGTATTCCTTGACAAATCTTATGCCAAAGTTTTTGTATGTTTCCTTAAAGCCATCAAGAGCCCACTTGTTCATCTTCTTCCATATTGCTCTTGTTTCCTTGTCGCCCGCTTCCCATTTTTTTAGCATCTCGTGTGCTTCTTCTTCAAGCTTAGGGTTTTCTTTCTCTTTCTTTGTGTACAACACGTAGAAATCGCCTACGAAGTGGTCTGATTTCTTATTAGGCTCCCTGTTTTTCCCCCATTTCTTATAGGCAAGCATTGATTTGCAGATGTGAATTCCCCGGTCATTGTTTATATTTACCGGCAGCACTTTGTAACCTGAAGCTTCAAGGATGTTCTGCACGCTTTTTCCAATTAACATGTTTCGAAGATGCCCAAGATGAAGTGGCTTGTTCGTGTTTGGGCCAGGATACTCAATCATTATCTTTTCTTTCTTCTTTGCTGCTTTTCCATAATCATCTTTTTCTTTGAGAATATTTTCAATAATATCCTTATTAAACAAGTCCCTGTTTATGAAAAAGTTCAGGTACGGACCCTTTATCTCTATCTTCTTGATGTTTTTTGTAGGCAAAATCTTTTTGAGCAGTTCCTCTGCTATCATGTTTGGCGCTTTCTTTAGCTTTTTTGAAAGGATAAAGCAGGGAAACGCAAAGTCTCCAAAGTCAAGAGACGGTGGCACCTCAATTACTTTATCTATCTCTTGTGGCTTTAAACCAGTTTCTTTCTCTAGCATTTTTACAACTTCTTTTCTGTAATTCACTTCAGCTTCACCTTCTTTAACGGCCACATCCAGTGCCTGTGTTTAAACATGTATTCTTTTTGAACAAACTTCTTAAGAAGTATAGGAATAAACCCTTTTTTTAAAGATTTCTTTTTAATCATCACTCCGTGCATCCTACCGATTGATATCAGGTAAGGGTGGTCTCCTGGTATGAACACCTTTTTTTCAACGCTTTTTATCTCTGCATAGATATTGTAAGCTACTAATTCTCCTTGATGCATCGCGCTTTGAGCAGTTGCAGGTTGGGGATTTTTATAGTTGTACGAGCAGTCACCAACAGCGTATATGTGTGGTTGAGTGGTTTGTAGGAATTCATTAACCATTATTAACCCCTTGTCATTTATGCCTAAGCCTGCTTTGTAGTTTAAAGGGTTTGATTTGACGCCTCCACACCAGATGATTATGCTTGCATATATTTCTTCTCCATTCTTTAAGCAAACCATTCCTTTCTTTCCACTTACAATAGTTGAGTTAGTTCTTATATCAACACCTTTCTTCTTAAGCACTAATTCTGAATACTTCACAACTTCTTTGCTAAAACCATTCATTATCTTTGGTCCTGATTGCAAAATAGTTATTTTAGCCTTGCCCTTAACCTTATCAGCTATTTCAGCTGCAAGCTCAACACCAGTAAGTCCACCACCGCAGATAACTATGTTTGGTGGATTATTGTAGTGCTTTGCTTTTTTAATCTCCTCTTTGATATTTACTCTAATATTTTCAGCGTCTAAAACTCTTTTGAGCTTAAAATAATGCTCTTCAAGGTCTGTCATATCATGATAGTTAACCATTCCACCAGTTGAGAGCACTAAATAATCAAAGTTTATCTTCCTCATCTTTGTGATGACTGAATTCTCTAATGGCTTAACCTCTACTGCTTCTTCTTGGTAGAATTTTATATTATTCTTCCTAAATATCTTCTCAAGATTCATGACTACAGACTTCTTCTTTACAAATCCGCAGGCTAAACTATGCAGTGCTGGTTGATATGTGAACTGCTGCTTTTTATCTATAACAATTATCTCATCTTCAGGCAATAAATCCCTAATATTAAGAGCAGCCTCAAGTCCTCCAAAGCCAGAGCCGACAATAACAACTGTCTTTGCCATAGAGTTGTATTTAGACAATATTCTTTAAATAATTTTGTATGAAATTTTAGAAATATTTATTAATGATTGTTTTAATAATAAAAATCATGGATTCATATGATGTAGTGATTGTAGGCGCCGGACCTGCAGATTTAAACTGTGCAAGGGTTCTAGCAGAAGCAAAGAAAAAAGTTCTGGTTTTAGAAAAAAATGAGGTTGTCGGACCAAAGGTGTGTGCGGGTGGACTGCTTGGCCACGATCTTGAGTATCTTAAACTACCTGATGAGTTGCTAGATAGTAAATTTAACAAGGAAATTGTTCATTCTCCTTTTGACACTGATATTATTAAACTTAATTATGACTTTATTTACACGGTTGATAGAAAAAATCTTGGTCAATGGCTACTAAAAAGAGCACAGACAGCTGGAGCTGAGGTTAGGATAAAATCTAAAGTCACAAAGATAGAGAATGGTTATGTCGTAGTCAATGATTCTGAGAAGATAGGATTCAAGACGCTTGTTGGTGCTGATGGTTCAAACTCTTTTGTTCGGCTTCATCTAGGTTTATCTAAAGAATTACAGTTGATAGGAATCCAGTACATTATTCCAACCAACAAATACAAAGATATAGAGTTTTTCTTTGATTCAAAACTTTTTCATTCTTGGTATGCATGGATATTTCCTCATAAAGGCTATGTATCTATAGGATGTGGTTGTGATCCTAAGAAGTTTTCAAGCAAGAAAATCATGGCTAATTTTAAGAAGTGGTTAGAAATCAACAAGATAGATGTCAGCAAAGGCAGATATGAGTCTTTTCCAATAAACGCAGATTATAAAGGTTATCAATTCAAAAATGTTTTTTTAGTAGGTGACGCTGCAGGTCTTGCATCTATTTGGACTGGCGAAGGAATCTACCAAGCATTAATATCAGGAGAAGAAGTTGCAAAGGTCATCCTTGACAAAAAGTGTGTTCCTGCAAAGCTAAACGACGTAATCAAACATAAGAAACTGCATAATAGAATAGTTAAGATTTTAGAGTTATCAGGTCCGGTTCGAAGAGCTGAGTACGAGCTTATGCTCCTGCTGTTCAAAAGCAAGAAGATGGATGAGAAATTCATTGATTTAATAGCTTAAAAAAAGCTTGTCTGTCTCCAACACTTCATATGCGCGCTGTTATATGCTCGAGCCTACGAAGTGGGCGAGACAAGCGAATATATGAAATGTATGAGCGAAGAGTATGACGCAGGGCAGGCAAAATATTTATATAGAATAGGAATATTCTATTCTATATGGAGACTGAAATATATACTAGAACTGCACTTGTATATGCATATAAGACCAGAGATGCAGGAAAATGGGGAATCGATCCTTCAACAATTAATTTAGCATATCAAGTTGCTGAACCTTTAACTCCACATCAATGTGACTTTGGTAAGGATTTCATAGCACACATGTTACGAGAATTTAAAGATGCTGGTGGAACCATAAAAGTAATTAATAAGACCGATGAATTAATTCTACCATTATCTGAACATAAAGTTCTAGTTCCTGTTCCCAAAAAATTATTACAAGAATGGGAATTAACCGATTTTCTTGATTGAATTGCCTGCCCGAGTAATATTGCATATAACTTTAATTAAGGGAATTATCTCTTTACGCATAAGAATTCTATCTCTTTTGGTAACTCCATTTTTGAATTCGACTTTTCTTGATGCTTCGTAATCAGGAACTGCAACTCTTAATTTAATCACCCTTATTAATAATTTTTTTTGGGGGAATATAAGTATGATGACCCCTCTGGGACTTTCGGTACGTTTTCTTCGGACAGCTTTATGCTGTCCCTCGTTGCCGACGAGCGAAATCGTCGTTTCGAACCCAGGTCCACCGGTATCTTCCACCTTTTTTTAGTGGGCTTGACGAACTTAGTGAGGAAAACCACTTGTTTTGTCCAAGCTTTTACTAAAAGGTTGTCCGAAGCCGGTAGCACTATTTGCCCAACAACCTGTGTGGCTTTATGCCGCACGCTTTTGTCCAAGCTTTTCGCAAAAGGTTGTTGCCAGACTATGCTAAGGGGCCATTTTTTTTGATAGAACCCTCTAGGTTATATATCTTTTTAATTTTTTTCTTTAAGAACTAAAAAATTTATTTCTTCTTCAGTGTTATGTCGATTGTTGATACTCTGACGTCTCTGCCTTCTTTGTTCTTAAAACCTTCTGAGTCTATCTTTATATCTTTGACTTCTATTTGGTCTTTTAAGAACCGATTTATCGATACTTCTGCTACGTCGACTGCTCTGCTGATAAATTTTCCTCTAGCTTTTATTATTACTTCACTAGCGTCTTTGGTTGTGAATTGTATGACTACGCCTGTCACATAGTTCATAAATGGTTTTCCGCCTATAAAGATTGAGTTGTCTTCATTGGCCATGGTCTATCACCCGTTTCTTTTCTTAATCCTAGTAATATATCCTGCTACGGCATTCCTTATTTTCTTTGAGGATATGTCTGTCATGGTTGAGACTTTTTCTTTGTTTTGCTTAAAGTCTTTAGTTAACTCTTCTTCATGGGCGTCCATTAGTTTGTGCGTGACACCCTTCACTAGTTTAGTCTTTATTCTTCCCATTTTCTCCTCTCTAAAATTTTAATCTATTTATAAATGTTTATGTTTTTAGAATTTGAAAATCTAAAAAATTAATTTGTGACTATAACATTGTTTGAGTAGATTGTTCTTTCCCTGTTTCCTGACAAGAATTTTACTCTTGTGCTTGGTAAGGATATGTTTCCTATTATTTTGAGTTTTGATCTTATCTCGTAGGTTATTATCCTTTCTTCAAATGCTTCTAAGCTGTCAAGGTTCCATTTTATTATTGTTCCTTTACCTTCGTGTTTAGTCACTTTTTCAGGCTCTATGGTTCCTAGTGTTTTCTTTTTTTCTAGTTCTGCAATTCCTGGTACCCTGTCGATTACTGATATTCTCTCAACGATTTTTCTAGTCCTGTTTTTTACAAATAACCTTATTTTGAGGTGTTCTGCTCCTCCTTCACTTGAGCTTGCAACTACTGCTTCTTTTGAAATCATTAGTGGGCTTCTAAAAACAAAGTATAGTATGACTATGATGATGATTATTATCAGCAAAATAATTGGTGTTCTATAGTTAGTTGTTACTGTTATTGTTTTTAGCTCTTGAGGGTTTAGAGTTATATCCCATTCAAGGCTTGTTATCCCTTCTGGGGTCT
The DNA here is from genome assembly GCA_018819065.1 of Nanobdellota archaeon. GTDB lineage: Archaea > Nanobdellota > Nanobdellia > Woesearchaeales. The sequence goes on from JAHJQL010000012.1 coordinate 14,720, forward strand.
TGACGACTTTTGCTTCAATATCTGAGTCTGTGAATAACCGCTCCATCCAGTTCATTGCCAGGTTTACTTTTGTTGTCTTCTGAGCGTTTCCCAGGTTTTCGAGTGTTATGACTTCTTCTTTTTTGAATAGGAAGCTTTTTTCTCTTCTGTCTATTGTCATGGTTGCGTATCCAATGACTTCATAGTTTTGTCTTGAGCTTGCTATTGTGACGTCTTTTACTCTTAGTTGTACATCTAGTGGGTATAAACCTGGTTCTTGCAGGGTGTGTATTGTGAATAAGTATTCAGTTCTTTTCTCTTCTTGTGGACCTAGCGTTGTTATGATTTTGTCTTGGAATAGTTTTCCATCTATGAATATCTCCATCTCTTCAATGTCGAGTGCATTTCTGTTTCTCATGTAGACTTCGACAGGTACTTTTTTTCGTGGGTCAACTTCTTTGTTGATGCTTGCGGCGAATTGAACTGATGGTCTGTATTCTCCAAAGACTGGGTCGTATGGTCTGATGTTTACAACTATTAATTCTGTTCTTATTTCATTTGTTCTCAAGGATTTTATTTTTACTAAGACTGCGTGGGCTCCTAGTGCCATGTTGGCGTTAGGATCAGCTTTGAATAGGAAAGTTTTGTTTTGGCTTGCTGGAACTTCTATTTGTTGTGTTAATAGCACCCATGAGGGGTCTTGTGTTGAGAATGAAAATATGTCATCTATTTTTTCAAAATTGTTTATTGTAACGCTGAATTCTGCAGTTTCGCTTAAGAAGATGTCTTTCTTGACTGCTGTTGTTGTCACGTCAAAGGCTCCAAGCGCCAAACTAGTCATTAGAACAAATATTATTGGTAGTATTATTAATTGCCTCTTCATGTTAATTTTCCCTCGTTGTTTTTTAATAATATCTACTATTTAAACTTTTCCATAGGAATGGCTCTGTAGAAATGTTCTACTTCATAAGATCATTTCTACAAAGCCTATTTATTCGTTAATTTTATATATTATCAAGTTTATATAATTGTTTGTATCTGTTGTCCGGTGGTGATATCATGGAAAAAAAATATTTGCTTGGCTTTTTAGTCGTTTTGTTCTTGCTTGCATCTTGCTCGCAGGGTGTCAAAGATTCTTCTCTTAATGTTTCAGATGATAATGATTCGCTTGCTGACTCTGTGAATAAAAGCGTGGTTAATCAGACTATTGATTCTAATGCGACAGATGTTGTTGTTGTGTACTCATCTGATTTGCTTATTAAAAAGAGAATAGGCTCTTATGAGTTTGATAAGGCTTTTTCTGTTAAGAATGAGAATCTCAACAGCTTTAAGTTTAATGGTTTTCAGGCACAGTATTCTTTTGAAGGAACAAATGCACTTGTTTCTATCTTATTTTTAGCTGGTGATTCCAAAGTTGTTAACTTATACGAGTTTTTGAACAAATCAATCAAGGACGGGGGTGCTGTTTTTTTGGATGCTGAAGACTTTGATTATCTTAGTGATGACTTGTACTTTGACCCTTATAAAAACACTTATTTCTGGCTTTCAAAGGATAAGATTATTATGGTGAAGCATTCAGTTGGTTTTGATATTTTAAATAAGTATCTTGATTCATATCCGCCTTCTGTTGTGAAGGGTAGCTATGAGGATCAGGAAGTGGCTTTGCAGTTTGAAGGGAAGAATGATGAGAAGATGATATTTTTGAACAAGAACCAATACATTATAAAACTGGTTGATTTAGAGATGAGCTCTGGTGAAGTTACTTTTTCTATTAACGGGGAGCGGAGTGCTTTTGAAGAGGGTGATTTATCAGTTTTGGGAGGTTTGCTGGTTAGAGTCTCATCGGTTGATTTTGATGCTAAGAAGGTTAAGATTTTGGTGTTGCGAGAAATCTTTGAGAGTAAGTCTTACGTAATGGATGTTGGTGACTCTGTTGAGTTTAAGATGTCTGGGAAGAATGTTGTTCTTAAGTTGACTGGCGCAAATTCTAACGCTATGAGTGTAATTGTTAATTTAAATGGGAAAGTTTCATCTATAGGTCAAAAGCAGACTAAGTCAATTGGAGATTTTGATGTTAGGATTGATGACTTATTCATAAACACTATTGGTGAGGAGATGGTCAAGGCGAGAATTATAGTCTGGCCAAGCAAATAATTTATTTTTATCACTGTTTAATAGTAAGACTTATAAATTGTTTTTAACTACTTAGTTCTATGACTATAAAACAAGCATTGTTAACAGCAGGCTTAGTCTCCTTAATGCTAACATCAGTCTCATACGTTAACAAAAAAAAGATAGATAGCTACCACTTAAAATCAGGAGTAAACATTACCTGCTTTGAAAAACAAGAATTTTCTTCAAGAGAAGAAAGCTCAATAGACCGACTCATAGAAAGCGGATTCTCAACAATTGCACTCAACCCAATCTATTTCCAAGACAACATTGAAAGTTCAGAGATAGAGCAGCAAAGCTCTTTTGATGAAAAACACTTAGACGACTTGATAACCTACGCCCAGAGCAGGGGACTGGATGTTATGCTAAAACCATTGATAAACACCAAATCAGATGAATCAAGAACACAGATAATGCCGCAAAACATCGATGAATGGTTCCAAAACTACAATAATATATTGGTTAGCCTGGCAAAACTAGGAAGAAAACATGATGTTTACGGCATGACTATTATGTGCGAATTAGACAGCTTACTAATCCACTACCCTAAAAAATTTGAAGAGACCATATCAAAGATAAAAGAAACTGGTTTTAATGGAAAGTTAACAGCAGCAGTTGTTTATCACGACGAAAGTTGCAATGAAAAAATAGAAATTCTAAACCAACTACCAATAGACTTTATCGGCATAGACTTTTATGTATCAATGCTGCAAAGCGACTTGTCAAAAGAAGAAAAATTCTACGAGCAACTATACTACCTTGAAAAAATCCAGTCCATAGCACAAAAACCATTGCTTATCGCAGAAGTAGGCTATAGAAGCGTTGAAAACGGCAACAAAAGACCAATGTATAATTACAGGATAAAAGGCAACAAAGACCAAGAAATCCAGAAAGAAAGCTATGAAAACTTCATAAAAGCATACACTCACAAGAAGCTAGACAAGAACAAATTAGAAGGGATATTCTTCTGGATAACAGATTCTCAACACTTATACACACATGATATCTTAGAAACACCAGTGCAGTTTGGTATCCCTTGGGAGATAGGATACACACCCTTCAACAAACCAGCAGAAGAGGTTATGAAAAAATACAACAAAGACAGGCTGTGGTTTAAGTATCCGAACAAATTAATACAAAGAACGAATTGATGGGGTTGGGAGGACTTTCGCCAACAACGTTCAAAAACGTTGACAATTAAGTCCAGCGTAAAGCTGGACGTCCGGCCTTGAGCCGGACTTAAGTGTCAACGAATTAATGTCGTTGTTTCGAACCCCCGACCACGTGCGGTCCGGAAATTAATTTCCCCGGGCACGTATCATAGTTGCTCCAAAGCAACCCAAGCAAAAATTCTTGTTTTGCTGTTGGCCAAGCTAGACTACAACCCCACTTGATAAATTTCTGAAATTAGCTTTGTTTATTTATTTTGTGATAAAAGAATTATTCTTACTTTTTTGCATTGACACTTTTTTTTAGCAATGATGATTTGTAGACTTCTGCCTTGTGGCTCTTAGCCCTTTTTATCTCAATATTTTTTATTCCTCTTCTCTCCAACTCTTCATAAATTGTGTCTTCGCTGATTCTTTGGTCGTACCCAAGACATAATATGTCTGGCTTTTCATCATGTATCACTTTGTAAAAATCCTTTTTGTCACCAAGCATTGCCTTGTCAACATATTCTTTTTGTGCGATAACCTCAAGCCTTTGTTCTTCGCTATGCAGCGGCTTTTCTTTTTTTATTCTTTCATAGCTTGAGTCTCTGCTGACAACAACTACCAGGCAGTCTCCAAAGCTTCTTGCCTGTAACAAATACTCTTCGTGTCCTCTATGGAACAAGTCAAACGATCCAAAAGCCATTACTTTAATCATTTCACGTTTATGGATGTTGCACGACTTTTTAAATCATTCTTTTAGCACAACATTTTAGCATAACATTTATATATTTCAATATTTTTAGGAATATTGCAAAGAGGTGTTGCTATGCGAAATGAAGATTATGAACTTCTTCCACACGAAGAGCTTGAAAGGCTTAGGAAGGAGCTTGATCATTTGAAGAAAAACCCTTATTCTGACAGCAAGGAGAACAAGAATTTGCTTGACACAATGAGTGAGTTAAATACTTCTATTAAGAAACTAACAGCAATACTTGAGGATGCCCAAGAAGACTTAATAAAAGAGTATTCTGAGGCTAGTCCAAGCAAGCTTTTAAAGCAGATATCATCTCAGAATGCTAAGATTGCAGAAGGGATACTCGCTTTATCTGAACTTGTAAGAAAACAGATGCCTGCATCTCAAGGCGCAAGACCTGCTTCTCAACCGCTAAAGCCTCGAATGATGCCTATTCCTCCAAGGGTTCAACCACCATCAGGTACTCTACAACCTCAACAGTACGGGAGAAGCTCCAGAGATTTGAGTGCTTTTGAAAAATGAACTTTTTAATGCAAGACTTCTTAATGGCTGTAAGCAACGCTTCTTATAGACAGAAGATTCTTGGAAAAAAGAAAAACCTTTCAAAGGATGAGCTTGATTCTTTAAATCTGATTATCCCTATTGAAAAGGAGTCCTTAAGAAAAGAATTGGCTGCTGCTGAAGACTTGTACGTTTCTTTAGAGGGAAAGATTAGCAAGAGAAAACTGGCTGCTTTAAGATTAAGGATAGACTCTTTTAAGAGTAAACTTGACTCTAAAGACACCATTGTTGTCAACGATTCAAATGTTGATGATTTTATCGAGCATGAAGGAATGGTTATTAGTCCACCGATGATTGAAGACTTATACAATGATATAAATGAGTTAGATGAGCATTTGAGCATTCCAAAGGATTTGTCAACACAGATAGTTGTTGATGAGAAAGTTGATACTTCTAAATCATATTCTTATGTACATCTCTTAAATATTCCTCCTCCACCAGAAAAATAATTTTAATTCTTAAAGATCCTTTGCCATTAACGTTCTTCGGCCGTTGGCTTTAGCCCTTTCTATTGCTTCTAATATTATCTTTTTAACCTTTTCATTCAGAGCATCGGAGAAGTCTCCTGCGACGTTTAATCCGTTAGCCACTTCCTTTATCTTTGCTTTCACAATGTATAGTTCTGACATGGTTCTTACACCCCAAATGTTTTGTTGAAAACTAATATTTAAAACTTTGCTATTTATGTGTGAACCAGAAGTATAGCTTGTTCTTTGTCTTCTTGTCAAGCTTGCAGAATCCAAATCTTTCAAACTGTATGATGTCCCCTTCTTTTAACTCCAAAGTCATTGGTTCTGCTAAGCCGCTTGCTATTCTCTTGTCAGGCATCAAGACTTCAACATCCACTAATCCTTTCTTGAATGGAAGCCAGTGTATTATTTTTTCACCTTTCTCCTTGTAATCTTTCAAGTCAGTTCCCTGATAGGTGTAGTAGCCATTCTTTTTTGTAAAGTTTAAGCAGTCCATTAATCGGTATAGCTTTTTGTCTTTGAATGTCTTCACATCATTTTTTGATATGTAGAATAGTTCGTCAGTGCTAAACTTCCTCTTGCCGCGCTCAGGGTGCTCTGGGTGTAGTTTTAACTCAATCTTCATCTTTGGCGCATCCTGCATTCTTACTCTTTCAGGGTTTTCGATTAAGAAGTAACGGTTGCAGTTAGCATCCAATAATCTCTTGTTATGAGCTATCAAATCATCCCATGTAAGGGTTGACTCCGACTTAGTCATTCCAGTGCTTAGCACGAAGTTTTTAATTGCTTCAGGCAAGAAACCTCTTCTTCTAAGAGCTACAAGCGTTGTTAGTGAAGGATCATCCCAGCCTGTGAGTTTACCTTCGTTAATCATCTCTCTAATTATTCTTCCAGAGCTCTCAACACCTTTTAAATTGAATCTTGCAAACTCATAAATCTCAGTTTCCTCAAAACCCAGGATTTTCTGGATGTATCTTTGAAGTTCGTTTCTCATCTCAAACTCTTTGCTTCTAAACCTGTGCGTTATACTGCTAAGTCCGTCCATCACCGAGTTTTCAAAGTCATAGTTTGGCCATACAGAGTATTTACCTGCGGTTCTGCAATGATCTTTTGTGATTATCCGAAAAATTGTTGGGTCTCGCATACTACTGTTTTTGTGCTTTAAATCAATCCTGAGTCTGAGTATTGCGCTTCCTGCTTTCATAGTTGGCATCTTCTTCCAAAGAATTATGTTCTCCTGAAAATGCCTGTATCTACAGTCACACGCCACACCTTTCATCCTTGACTCTTGAATCTTTTCCTGCGGGCAGGAGCACACATAAGCTTTTCCAATGTTAATCAGCTTCTCAGCATATTCGTAGAACTTCTCCATGTAATCAGACGCGTATTGGATAAGGTTAGGTTTAACACCTAGCCACTCATAATTCTCAATGTGTATCTTGTAAAACTCTTCTTTTGCAAGCTCAGGATTAGTATCTTCAAACCTTAAAATAAACTTTCCTTTGTTCCTCTTTGCAAACTCGTAGTTGACCAGCAAAGCCTTTGCGTGGCCGATGTGAGGATACTTGCTAGGTTCAGGCGGAAAAGCAGTTACAACCTTCTTTGTTGTCTTAAAAGAGGAAAACAAGTCTTTCTCTTTCTTAGGTTTCTTTTCAAGAAGTTCAGGAGCGAGCTTTTCAAGCCTCTTCTTCTGAGACTCTAAATTCATAACGTTGACTTTCTTAACGATTAAAGAAACTTTTTTTTGCAATTCCTTAATATTATCCTTCTGAGAAGAATCTTCCTTAATCACAGAGCCAATAACCGCTCCAAGATTAGCCTTGCCATTATAGCGAAGAGCATTCTCCAAAGCAAACTTCTCAATCACCTCATCCATAGAGAAATAGTTGACAGGATATCGTTTAAATAATTTGTGAAAAAATAACTTATAGATATTTGCTTGTTAGTTTTCAATCTTGACTTTTACAATTAAATCAACAAATTCTCTTTGAGGCCTGACATACTCACAATATTGTTTCATGCGCAGCTCAAAGAGTCTTTTGAATTCATTAATATCAGTATTTCTTCGTTCTTTTTCTAATGCTAACTTGCGTTTCCAAACCAATTCATCCGGTGCATCGATAAATATAGAAAAGTCATACATTTTTTTCCAGTTAGGAAATAAAAAAGCGCTTAATCCATCGATGATTATAATGTTGGAATGTTTTATAGTTTCAAAACCACCATCATCCAAAGGAATAACTACATCTTTTCCTGCCTCGAGTTTATTTATATCTTTAACTGCTTTTTCTTTGTCAAAAGAATCCGGGTGACAACCTGTAATATTCTTTGAATGCCTTTTCTTAGAGTCATAATAATATCCATCCAACTTTACATGAGAAAAATCAAAGTATTTCTTCATCTCCAAGCAAAAAACTGTCTTTCCAGAAGCACCATTACCAGATAATCCAACTACAAAAGGCTTCTTAGAATTCTTTGATTTTGATAAAATGATGTCAACAACTTCTCTTATTCCAGGCTTTAAAATGTTAGTTTTCAATTTAGTTCGTCAAGTAATTTTTTTAGCAAATCAACAGTTCCATTATGACCATGATATGGTGAAACATAACCATTCTTAGATTTTACTAAGTTTTTCACTTCACTAATTGCTCCGCTATGTGTGTATGTATATTTTGCTTTTGATAGCATATTTATGTCGTTGTAATCATCCCCTATACATGCAACAGAATCCCAAGATTGTCCGTATGAATTTAAAAGATATTGTATTGCATACTCTTTTCCTCCCATTGGTGGGATAAAATCTATGAATTCTAGATTTCTAACAATTTTTATATTATAAGGATGTTTAATTGATCAGTATCTCCGAATGTAGCTGTTTGCTACATGTAAAAATCTTTGATTTTTGAAAATATTTCTATTTTTGAATCTGTTTGTCTAACTTTTGTTTCGAACAACAGCTTTTTAGGCGTTGTTTCACCCCCTGTTTATTTCAC
>JAHJQL010000069.1 GCA_018819065.1 Nanobdellota archaeon
TATCAGGACTTAAACTAGCAGACAAAGTAGCAGAACTAATAGCCTGACCAACCAAAGACTTAGGAAAAGGAGGAGAAGGAACATCATACAAAACAAACAAACCAACAGATAATAACACCAAAAAAAGCATGAAAGTCTGAGCAATAAAACGAATCATCTCTTACCTACCACATAAAATAATAACTATAAATCACACTACCAATATAAAAAACTTACGAAAAAAATTCTAAATAATATTAAGAAATCTTGACGTATTTCATCATCCGATTGATTATCTCTTTTTGCTCTTTTTCAGTTTGGCTGCAGACTAGTTCTATGTATAGCTGTGTTGGTTCGTTTGAATACGTTTTAAACATGGAAAGCTGTTCTAAGTCTTCGTCATTTCTGATTCTTTTTACATCTTTTAATGGGTAAAAACCTGTTATTAACTCTGAAACCCTGCTTGTTAATGATAATGCTTTGTATTTCTTTTTTTCAGAGAGCTCTTCTGGTATGTTTTCAAAGTTGTAGGCTCCAAAAACATTTCCAAAAAACACACCTTTATAATAATTATTGTCCGGCTTGAAAGAGTGTTTTGAATCTTCTCCAAACTCCACAGGGATTATTTCATCATTTGATAATTCATAAGTTTTGTATACGTTTCGGCTTCTTACGTGGTAGAGGAGGCTTTTAACAAAATCTTTATTCTCAAATGTATCATCTGCTAGTGAGCGCTCCATTTGGTTTATTTTTCTTGCCGCTAAACCTATAGTTTCAAGAACTGACTTGTAATCTTTTTGAAATATTGAATCCATCAGCTTATTCATAAACTCAATCTCAAACAATGTAAAATCATCCGTTGCTATCTTTCTGTTTGGACAATTATTGTATTTTCCCTCTGAAAAGTATGCTATGCCATCTTTGCCGTAAGTGTATATGGGTAGTTTTTGCAGTTTGAAAAGACCTGATTGGACTGCTTCTTTATCAGAGAGTTCATTTTTGCAAAAGACAAACTTTCCAGTCAAGTAAATTGGTTGGGCACCATTATTATTCATAATATCAACCGCTTTTTTGAAAGTATTATCTAAGTAAGTTTCTATGTCTGATGCTTTTGAACCCCACACTTTTGAGAAGAACCAAGAGCTGTTCTTGTAAGATCTAAGCATGTTTAGGACTTTTTTTGTTTTGGAATTTGAAGGGTCTATTTTTAGTTCCTGAAATTGTTTGAAAAACATTCTTAACTGCTCATTGAAGACTGACATTTCAAGTTCAACATTAGTACCTGCTTGTTCTTTTAACTCAGATAAGAGATTGTTAAAAGGATGCTCTGCATGTTGGCTTATGTGCTCGTTTGTATTTAGCTCTTGGATTATGAATTCTTTCTTTTTTCGAAGATCTGTATATTCTGTCATCATCGGTATGAAGAAAACTCTGACGTACTGCAGCCTCCCTACTTGTCTTTCATGGTCGCTTATGTTTTTTGTATCCTCAATAAATCTTTTTATTTCTTCAAACTGATTAGTCATTGATAGTGCGATGTTCATCTCTGGGGAGAAATAATATTGGTATATCTCATCATGAACTTTGTTGTCTGAATAAACCTCTAATCCTCGTCGTTTGAAAGTTTTCAGTTTTAGGTTTGTATAGTTGGCTTTAAACCTGGTCACTTTCTTTCTCTTCTCTTCTCTAAAAAAGTCAACATCTAAAAAGTTCTTGTTCTTTTCATAGAATTTCTGCTCTAAATAATTCCTGACAGTGGTTGCTAAAGAGGTTATTTGGGTGAGTGTTATGTTAAAAGTGTCTCTTATGTCAAGCATGTCTTTTAGCATTGCCTGTCCATAAGTCGTTCTGACTATCTCCTCTAAATACTCAACATCTTCTTTTGTGTAGAACAAGTTTTCTCTTGAACGACTATATGCCTCTTCTCTTTTAGCAGGATTGTCTGAATCTATGTCTGTTGATATTATATCATTCTCTCTTCCTTCATCATAATCTATTGATTTTTCCCAACTCTTATCAACATCCATCTTCTTCCACACATAATTTAGGAAAGTTCCAAGCCTTCTTTGAAGCATGTGGGGTGCATATATGTTCATGAATTTGTACCAGTCAACTACTTGTTGATTTGCCAAGCCGTAACGGCCCATAAAGTCGCTTCCATCCTCTTGTTTTGCTACGGTTGCTTCCTTCCTTGGAGGTTTCTCGTCAATTCCCAGCAAAAAATCCATTGATTCCTTGTAATGCCTCAAGTCGTAGTTTGCGTTGAAAAAATGCATTAAAAAAGGGTTTTTCTCATTTATAGTCTTTGCAGTGTTTATTATTGCTTCATGTTCCCATTTCTTGGTTCTAATTAAATAATCATCAACGTAAGGCTCTTTGTTATGCCTAATTGTATCAACTAGTCTTGTTATATCTCCAGAATTGTCTGATAAAAGCTTTAGTCCAGCGTGAGATATCAATTCAAAGATTGACCCAAATTGAAACTTCTCAATATCTAAACATCCTGATGGAAGAGAGTTTATTTCTTCAAGTGTCAAGGTTTGTTTTTGATAATTATCTGTTTTGAAATCCAAGCCTTTTATCTTGATTTTTTTATTTTTGTCTCTTGACATAATGTTTAAGTATAGATATGTCTTCATACGCTCAGTGTCTAAAAAGAAGTTGTTGCTTTCATTTTTTGACTTAATCATAGTATTAACATTTGATACTTCTTCTAACAAAGAATCTCTTAAGAGAAGTATGTTTTGGTCGTATGTTTTCTTCTCTTTTCCTTTCAAGAGAGCTTTTAGCTCAGAAGTTATTTGCTTTTCATACTTGAAATGAATTGCTTTTGCAAAGATGTTTGCAACCACGTATTTGAAGTTCTTAATATTCCTGGTGGATAATTCTAAAGAATCATAACCCTGCAGTATTCTGTCTAGTTCTTCAAAGAGGTAGTTCCTGATGTCTTTTGATAGTTTTCTTTCAGGCACCAACTCGTTTAAATGAGTTGTTATAGAGTCAAAATCCTGCTTGTCAACTTCTCCGCTGACTTGTGCATGCCAAAACTCGTATTCGTCGTTCATACTAGATGAATGGCTGTCTCTAAGAAGCCAGTTCATAGCATCAATTTTTTGATTTGCAGATCTATTGCGCTCTAATAATGATTCTAAATCAGGGCTTACATCAACTTTTCTGTGAACTCCAATCTCCCACCTAGCCTTTGGCTTGTACTTTTGTTGGAATCTCCCTTTAAGCCAGTCTGGAAACTGCTCGTCTAGTTTTTTGAATTCATCCCGGTCAATTTGTAATTCTAATAAGTTATAATCGACAAAATCAACAGAGAATTTTGCATCAGTTCTTTTTCTAACTATCCTTTCTAATCGCTCTTTTGCTGTCAGCGTCTCATCAGCTGTTCTCGTTGTAGTTATCAAAGGATAGTTTTCAATGTAGTTTGTGGAGAATTCATATACTTTTTCGCCCTTTCTTAGTTTAAGTGTGAACTTTGACCCGGGCCCTTCAAAAGCAATGTCGGAAACGAAAAATGGCTGTTCCATAGGTTTAGTAATCAAAACATCTTTTTATAGCTATTTAATAGTAGTCACAAAATAAGTGTTTTCTATACCTTTTTAAAAAAAATAACTTTACCAAACAACATGAGCATAGACAACCTACTAATTCACCCAATGAAGAAAAGACCTGGAATGATAATCACGATAGACAGAGAAACAGTAGCATTGAAAACATACGACGACTTAATGGATGAACTCGCAGATTTCTACAGGAAAAGAGATTTAGTATTAATACCTGAGAAGTTCAAAGGAAAAGAACGAACATCTGCAAGAATATTCAAAGAAGCAAAAGTGAATGTGAAGTATGAACAAGACGACATCAAAGTAGAACAAAGCGGTGGAGAATACTACGGACACATAAACATAGAATACATCACAAACAAGACACCAATACCACCAAGCATAGAAGAAGACTACCCAACCAGGTGGGGAACAAAAACAGAAGAACTATTCCTAGTATACTTTGACGTGATGAAAAAAAGAGAAAACAAAAAAAGAACAGAAGAAAGAGATGAATTCTTAGGATACTTTCAGAAATAACTCATTAAAATCTATTTGCAACTAACACCTGCTCCGCTTCCTTCAGATCCAAACAGATTAGAAGTTCCTGTAGGATATGGATTTGAACAAGTAGAATCAGAGTAATACTGACCACTCTGAGATGAGTAGCTTGAAATAGCATACCATTTATCGTTTATAGGATCATTGAAGATGTTTTGTCCACAAGCAACGTTTTGCTCATATCCACCAAAGACACAATCCTTTTTCCACACAATATCTGGTTTTTTAACACAAGATGTTCCCTTGATATACATAGGACTTTTCTGACTACAATTATAATAAGTTACTTGAGACTTTGTTATCTGACCATCACAGTTCCAGTCCCAAGAACCACATTTATTCTTAGAAGTCGAACCATAAACATCAGGTTCAGGATGTGACTTGTCATCATTATCACAACAATCAACTCCATTCTTAGGATGTGTTGCACGACAAGTTTTTGTTCCAGAAGTAGGAACGTATCCATCGCCATCCAAATCAGTATAGCAGTAGTTTCCCGAGCAGCAGTCACTATCACTAGAACAAATTTTGCCCAAGCAAGAATCACAAGTTATAGTTATATCATGTGTCAATTCATTATTTGAAAGGTTGGTGTCTTCGGATGAAGAAATGTTCTGATAACTAGTTACTAATTTTAATCTCTTTTGTTCTTGTGTACCAGAACCACTACAAACAGCGTTCCAAGAGAATTTGCTCCATAACTGAGTGTTCGGATCGTGCCTGTTAGTTGCAATTAATATGTCATCAATAAATAGCTTAATCAAAGTGTCTCCAGTATCAGGTCTTCCTCTAGTATTTGGAAGTGTTGAATAAGTAAAATCAATAGTGTTGCCACCATTAACACTTGTAGGCCAAGTTCCCTCTTTCTTTATACCTGGATCAGGACGACAAAAGACATAAACTGTTCCAGTAACTTCATTATTGTTCTCGTTTGTTTCAACAATTTTATTAGAACCATCAACTTTCAAAATATACTTGAAAACACCACAAAAAGCAGGCATTCCAACTTGTAAATTTCTTGATTCTCCAGCTGCAAGTTTGACAAATTTGTCCCAACCATCGTTATAATAACAACCAGTTCCTCCACCAACAGTTCTTAATTGACCATATGTTTCATAATAAATACATATAGAAATACCATAAGGATCCCAGGGCTGGTTATAAGTGATGTTAGTACCATAACCATATCCAACATTTCCAACATTATTAACCTTTGCATTGAGAATTATAATATCAGCTGTTGCAATAGGATTTGCACCTGTGTGAGCATAAGGATTATTGATATCCTTTATACGAGCAGCAAAATAAGTTGGCCAATTAACCTTTTCAACAGTCAAATCGATGAATTGATTATTTGATGGTGGACATGCAGGACAACGACCACCACAATCAACACCAGTCTCACCCTGATTCTGAACTCCATCACTACAAGTAGCACCACCAGAGCCACCACAAACACCAGGAGACACATCAAGACCAACAGTAATCCTTTGAATCAAAACAGAATCATTAGAATCAA
>JAHJQL010000070.1 GCA_018819065.1 Nanobdellota archaeon
CTACTTACAGATTGGTAAATTAGTGCGCAGTTTCGTCCGCAGATACTTCTGCGGCGAAGCAGCGTAAAAAAGTTTTCTAAAAGAATACGACCTAAAGGTCGGGGAATTAAACCCATTGGCTCGCTAAACGCTCGCCATTAATGAATGTGTGATTGTAGCCCAAAATAAAAAGAATGTTGAATTGCACTTTTTAAGAAATATATTTTCAGATATTTTTGAAGTAGTAAAGAAATCAAATGAAACTTTTTCAGCAATACATTATGATTTAATTTTAAGAGCCATATTTAATCTAGAATCTATTCTTGTTAAAATCTCTAAAGTCCATCCACAATTGCCTGTTTATAAAAAAGTTCCAGATAGTATTCTAAACCCTATCATAAATTTTTATATTGACTTGTGCAAGAAGATACTTGAAGATAAAAATATAAAATTAGATTTCATGTTCTTTCATTGTGTGCCTGAGTTTATTTTTTTAACACAATACATTCAAAAAACAGAAAGTAGATTTGACAACAAACATTCAGAGTTATTAAACTCTTTATTAGAAAGACTAAAATCGGAGTTAGAAAACAGCAATCATAATCATTTAGATAGCCATTATTTTTACACAATCGAGGATTATTTCGCGATAATAATTTACTCTGGAAATGTACAGTTATGTGAAAATCTTCTTCATTTACTAATTGAATCTTATAAATCGATAAAAGCTTCAAAGAAAATTAAAGCACATGATAAAAAAAGATTTTCTGGTTTGTTAAAATTAATAGGTGCGTTTATGCATAAAGAAAAAAAGTTTGATCAGTTGAAAACTAAAATTATAAACCTGATCGCTAAAGATTTTGAAGAGCCAGAAATAATTGGACGAGCTATTCCATCTTTCTTTGAACAGTACGGTTATCCTACATTCAAACATACATTTTTGGATTGGTACATTTATCCATTATCTATCTGGACTCAAGATTTTCAAGAAAAAATTAAAGAGTTTGTGAATAAGGACAATTTTTCGAAATTTACCGAGTTTCATGAAATTTTGAAAAAAGCACAAAAGCAGGCGTAGATTACGGGTGTGTATTACATTTATAATGTTATAAAATTAGAAAACTTTATATACTTGATTGTTTACTATTTAAGTTATGGTTGGTGATAGTGATTTTACATTGATATCTTTCCGGGGAGACCGGAATATTTGGCAAGATTTCATGCATAAAGTTAAAAAGAATAAGAGGCAAGTTTGGGAAGTGATGGAACCACTGCTCAAAGAATATATCAAAAAAGAGGATAAGAATGGAAACAAATCATAAGATTTTATTTCAGAATGCAAATAATCTCCATCAGATTAAAGATAATTCTATTGCATTAATGATTACGTCTCCACCATATCCTATGATTGAAATGTGGGATGGTATGTTTTCGGAACAAAATTCCGAGATTAAAGAAGCTCTAAATAACAAAGATGGAAGTAATGCTTTTGAGTTGATGAATCAAGAATTAGATAAAGTTTGGAATGAAGTTTATAGGGTTCTTATTCCTGGCGGGATTGCCTGTATAAATATTGGAGATGCCACTAGAACAATCGGGGGAAACTTTCAATTATTTTCGAGTAGTACCAGAATTATGAATCATTGCCTAAAAGCTGGCTTCAATGCTTTGCCTAAAATTCTCTGGAAGAAAACGACAAATGCTCCAAATAAATTTATGGGGAGTGGTATGCTTCCTCCGGGAGCTTATGTTACATTAGAACATGAGTATATCTTAATCTTAAGGAAAGGTGGAAAACGAGAATTTACAAAACCTCATGAAAAGAAAAATAGGCAAGAAAGTGCTTTCTTTTGGGAAGAAAGGAATATCTGGTTTACAGATATTTGGGAAGGGCTGAATGGAGTTATTCAAAAATTAAACGATGAAAAAATAAGAGGTAGAAGTGCCGCTTATCCTTTTGAATTAGCATATCGTTTGATCAATATGTTCTCGGTTAAAGGTGATACTGTTTTAGATCCATATTTCGGGACGGGAACAACTATGTTATCAGCTATGGCTTCTGCTAGAAATAGCATAGGAGTAGAAATAGATTCAAACTTCAAAGATACAATCATCGACAGAACTAAGGCAATTATTGATTACGCAAATGCAATAAACAAAAAGAGGATACAGCAACATCTTGAATTTGTCAAAAAAAGAGAAGCCGAAAAAGGTCCATTAAAATATAATCACGAAAAATATGATTTTAAAGTTATGACACGACAAGACAATTCTCTGATATTACATGATTTGGTTTCGTGCGAGCAAACCAGCGATAATGAGTTTAAAGTAAATTATGCTTCCAATTCAAAAGAAGTAAATGGCAGCGTCACAATGTCCTCAAGAGAAAGCAACCGAGAAACATCTATCAACAAAAGAGAGTTTTTGGAAGTGTCTCAGATTGAACAAAAAGCAGGGAGACTTAATGCGTCTTCATTGCATAATTTCTTCTAAAGAAGCTTAGTGTAAATATAGAGGTACTTACTTGTCTTCTTGTAGTACACTACTTGAATAGTCATGTTATCCCTGACAGTTGGTTTCTTTGATAAGTAGGTAGCAGGTTTTATTTGAACAGGGATATCACCAATGTACCCATCAATGAATTTGCTTTCTTCGGCAGGTGTTGATTTCTTCCATTCTTTGCCTAACTTTTCAGCCAAATACTTTAGAATTATTTCTTGAATAACTAATCCCTCAGCGGTCTTGGTGATAACCAAGTCTTCAACCCACTCATGAATCAGATCATCGTCAATTTTGCTTACAGCTTCCTGTAACTGCTTTACCATACCGCTTACTTTTGCAGTAGCCTTATTAATAGCATCAGGATAGTTTTCTACATACCATTTTTTCCAACCTTTGAATGTCTTATCTGGTGATTTATGGATTAACTCAGAAAGTTGTCCCACCACTTTTGGTCTTGTTCCCTGCGCGTTTTGATTAGCAAGATTGATTATCTGAGTAGTGTATTTTGGAAATTTCGGCAATTCTCCAATAACTTCCTCAAATTCTTTCTCTACATCCAATTTGATTTCAGTATAATCTTTCAAATTCTCGTTTTCGCTCATTATACTTATTGATTTATAAAGAGCATTATAAAGTTTTCTGTTGTTTAGTCAAGTACATAAGTAATGGGACAAGTTGAGTTTAAAAAGATGGTTGTCTAAAAATTGTTCTATGGCTTCTTGCATATCTTCTATTTTTTTGTAATGTGTTGAATTTGTAACGTTTGCACGAGTTATTTTCCAGCA
>JAHJQL010000071.1 GCA_018819065.1 Nanobdellota archaeon
ACGTTAAAAGCAGAAACGACAAACTACAAAGAGTAGAAATCTTAACAAGAGTAATCGCTTACAACATCGACCGACTAATAAGAACCGGACAAAAAGTTATTCTGATAATAATCAGAATAACAAGGATTTCATATTAGCCAACCGGGAAAAGAGTTTATAATCCAAATTAAAAAGATTATATCAGAGTATTATGTCAAGAACCGTGATAATAAAATAAATATTGTGAAGTTATCACACATTGGATTCATAAGTGGACTGATATTCCTATTAGCCTTTTTCTTGATAAAAATAAAGAAATGGAAGGACAACCCTCAGCACATCATCTTACTATCATGGTTTGTGGCGCCTTTTGCAATATTGTATTCATCACCTATGAACACGGCGTCACATTATTTCCCAATATTTGTCCCAACCACATTTATAGTGTTGGGAGTTTTTTTTGGAAGCATAATAGAATTACCAATATCCTTTGGCATAAAACATATTAAGTCTGATAAAATCAAGAATTACTCGCTATTAATATTTACAATTCTCATAAGCATAATAATCATATACTGTTCAATCAAATTCACAAATCAACATTCAACCCAAAAAACAGATGTGAAGGTTTATGAAGACATGATTACAAAATTGAAGATAAGTCCGTACGTTTTCATGAATGCAGTACACGGACCATTATTAGCTGTACCCACTGATGGAAGAATTCAACTTTATGAATACGCCGCTAAGAAAAAATTTGAAGATCAGATAGAATATTTAAGAGAATACACATTATATGATACTGATTTTAAAAAAACGAAACATTACATAACATTAAAAGAGCCAAATATGAACATGACAGAAAACATAACACACCATTATGTAGGGGTGAGCAAAGAAGACTGTCAAAAAGAAATCATGGCTAAAACAATCTTAGAAGAGGAGTATATTTGCATAGTTAAATATAAACCATTAATAGATTATAGTAGTTTTAGATATTTATTTGAAGAACCTGATAATTGGATGTCATTTGATTTTAACGATTCAGACTGGTCAAATAATATAACCTTTGCGAAATGGAAACTGCCGATGTTCATTTACGGCGCTGGGGCTTCTGAGAAGAACACATCCATCAGATTTACAATTGACAAAATAAGAGATGATCTAGATATAGAACTCTACGTTCTTATCCCCCCACAAGACAACATAGTATTAAACATGTTCGTTAATGAACTAGAAATATTCAGCATTGAAAGTGAAAACCATGGAGCGTTTAAAATGCGCCAATATAACCTATCCACAAGTTTAAAACTGGGTAAAAATATTGTTGCAGGTAAATTCATAAATGCAGATAAAGACTTCTTGGATTTCTACGAAATATCATACATGGCAAGCCAGCAATAAGAATAGTTTCGATACATTTATAAAAAAAAAATGCAGAAGCATTCTTATGAAAAAAGTTAGAGTTGTTTATGACAGAGAAAGATGCATAAGCGCAGTTACTTGCGTCCATTTAAACCCTGAGAACTGGGTTATGAACAGGAAGGATGCAAAAGCAGATTTGAAAGGTTCCAAGAAAGAAGGTGACAAATGGATTCTTGAAACTGAGATGACAAGATATCTTCAGATGGCTGCAGAGCAATGCCCTGCACAAGTCATCGAAGTATATGATTTAAAAACTGGAAAAAAATTATTCTAGGAAAATTTTAAAAAGCAAATTCTTTTAAACAAACTAATTCTATCCTGTGCCTCCAATAAGAACTGGTGTTGTCTATGAACATTGAAGATTATACTAATGAACTTGAAAACTTCGAGAAAATGGCTGAGCTGCTGAAAGCCAGCAGGGAAGAGATGCCTGAAGTCAAAGGTATTGACATCTATGGAGAGGTAAATCCTTTTAATGGTAGCACAGGAGGAGACCACATAGTTTATGTGGACTTTAAAAAAAGATATGACCTTGATAAGATGATAGAATCTGC
Organism: Nanobdellota archaeon; assembly: GCA_018819065.1. Classification (GTDB taxonomy): domain Archaea; phylum Nanobdellota; class Nanobdellia; order Woesearchaeales. The sequence continues at coordinate 1,959 of JAHJQL010000071.1, forward strand.
AACTAGCAACAACATAAAGTCAGAGCTTGAAAAACTCAAGTACAAGGCCGGAATCATGGTTGCAGACGCTGCAGGTCACAACATAACCGATTTTTTTCACGTAGCACAGCTTCACCAAGTATTCCTCACAGGATCACTGTACGAACTAGAGTTTTTTGGAAACATTACAACAAAGCTGTTTGAGCACATGAACACTCGTTTCTTTAAGTCAGCGCAGATAACAAAGTTCATGACTATGATTTACGGCGAGATAGATGAAAACGGCCAGTTCAAGTTTATCAGCGCAGGACATGAAAAGCCTATAATATTCTCAAACCAATACAACAAAATAATGAGCATTGACGACAAACTAATAGAGCAGTACCCACCACTTGGAACTATGCCATCAAGTTTTGACATGGTAATAACCAAGACCAAAGGTCGCATAGGAGAGAAGTCCAACTATAAAGTATCAGAGCTAAAACTTATGGGCTCAGGAGATATACTCTTGCTTTACACAGATGGTTTATCAGATCAGTATGCAGCAAACGATGTAAAATTCAAAGAAAGAATTGAAAAAATAATGCGAGAGACCAAAAAAAAGCCTGCAAAGGAGATATACCAAAGCATAAAAGACGATTTTAAGAGTACAGGAGAGCAAGTTGATGATATTAGTTATGTTATCATAAAAAAATAATAAAACCAACAAAAAAATATCAAAAGACTTATAAATCATCTCGCAACATCTGGTGTAAAAATGGCAAAAGTGCATACAAGAGTCAAAAGAAAAGCTACAAACAAAGACAAAGATAGAAACAGGAGCAAGAGACCAAAAACTTTCAAGACAAAAGAATCTGCAAAGAAATACGCAGAGGGAAAAGGCATTAAGAAATACAATCTAGTTAACATATCAACAAAAGATAATAAGCAAAAGATAAAAGTTGTTTCTCAATAATATTTTCTCTTAATTCTAAACTATTTTTTTATATATAGAATAGGTTGCTGTCCTTAAAACCAAGTCATAGTTCTGTTTTTCTATCTTATTAATTATATCTTTAAGAGCTGAAAACTCATAATATTGAGTGTTGCTGTTTATAATTAAATAGTCTGAATCATAGGCATCTGCTTCTGGAAAAAATATTTCAACATTTCTATCTTTAACATATATGAATAGTTCAATCGTGGATAAGAACTTTGCCTCTTTTGGAGTTTTTCTTATAAAATCATTCAAAAGCTTATAATCCTTGATTTTTGTTTTCACAAACACAGAATCAAATCTGGTTAAAACAACTTTAGGACAGTATTTATTCATGACTGACAAACCTTCTGAGGTTGGACCATTTAAAAGTGGAACTATGAAAAAAATATTCAACACCAGTGTTAAAACAAAAAAGAGTACAACTATTTTCTTTGCAATAGACAATTTCCCTCTCTTTTCTATATTCCTCAAACCATAAATAGTTGACACGAAAAAAATAGATACTATTACACCAACGTAATGAAAATAGACGCACAAAACATCTGTATTTGAAGATAATAGGTTTAGAAGGAATAAAGGGATGGTCACAAGAGAAAAAGCACTAAGTAAAGGAATAAAAAGAAATGCTAAAAGAAAGAACCACACATAATCAAGCTTACTGATGAGGTGGGATTCATTAACAACTTTAAGAGGATTTGTTACAATATTATATAATGAACTTGAGAAATCACTTCCAATATAGCTATATCTAAAATGATAAACACGATGATCTCCACCGCTAAAAAAAGGTATGAACAAAGTATTAATCAACAACAAACTAATAATGCCTAATATAATAGTATAAGTGCCGATTTTTTTATTTTTCCAAATAAAAATATATATCCCTAAGAATATCACAACAAAAGGCATTTGTTCTTCCACCAACAATAACAAAACAATAAAACAAAAATAAATAGTCCATTTTTTCTGTTCAAAAAAAAGCATTATCGCAAGTATCAACGGAATTGCGATGAATACCGCAAAAAAATCGTCAAAATTTAATGAATGCACCAAAGGTGACAACAGATAAGTTAGAGTCAAAAAAGTTTTAGCGTGTTTATACTTTAACATACGTTCTGATAAGTTATAAATAAAAACTGCACCTATACATAAGAGAAAACTTTTCAGCAAGAACATAGTCAAGAGTGTTGGAAATAAGTAATAAATAGGAAATATCAAAGCAAAAACAACACTAAAATGCTTACCCAGAAAACTTAGACTATAAGCTTTGCTGTAAAAAAAGTCTCCACTCAAAGAGTTTATCATCACATCATGAATTACACTATCAGAACCAGAGTTTTGAAAAGAGGAATACCTCAAATACATTCCTGATGTAAAAACAACAATGTAAATAATTATGGTTATCAATAGCCATCTCGGGACTACGATTTTGTCAGTTTCAGCTAATTTATTTCTCATTTTTAATAGTCTGTATTATTAGTAGTAAATACTAATTCTTCATCTTTTTTAAAAACACCCTTGCTTTTGATAATGATTTTTTTGTCTGATATTATTTTTCCTGCAATTACTGATTCTATCCCAAACTTTTTTAGTTCTTCAACCACCTTTTGGGGTTCTGGTGTTATTATCGCAAGTCCCTGGCCCATGTTCCAAGTCTTATAAGCCTCTTCGTCGCTTATCTCTCCAACTTCTTGGCAGTGCTGCATTGCTTTGCAAGGCTCAAACAAGTTGTCAAGCTTTGCACCATAACCACTTGGCTTGAGTATTCTTCCAAGCTTTCCGGGAAGTCCTCCCCCAGTGATATGTGCTACTCCATGGACTTTGCAGCAACCCTTCGTCTTGAAGCCTCCGTGAAGATGAACAACTGCTTTAGAATATATTGTTGAAGGTTCTAAAACATGCTCTCCAAGTTTTCTTCCTTCAAAATCCACTGTGTGCCATTCTTTCCCGTAACGAGTTTCAAATGTTTTTCTGACTAGTGATAAACCATTTGACCTAAAGCCTTTTTCGCGTAGCAACACAACAGAATCGCCAACAACAACTTCTTTTCCTGTGAATAAATTATCTTTATTTGCAAACCAGACAATTCCTGCGCACCAGTTATAATTAAAAGAACCATATCCTCCTACTGCAGATCCAAGCTCTGCTAGCTCACCATTTATCACTGCGACATTAGCTGCTTTTGCTGCTTGGACATAACCTTGTGCCAATTCTCTTAAAGCAATCATGTTTGAGCCTAAAGAGTTAACATCAAGAACGCTTCCTAAAAGAACAGGCTCTGCACCCCTAATAATGGCGTCGTCACAAACCATTGCAAACAAATCAAAAGCAATTGTTTTATGATTATTCATTCTTTGAGCTATTTCAACCTTTGTGCCTACACCATCAAATCCTATGCACATCAGGCTTCCTTTGGGAAGCATGCTGACATCTATTGCCCTTACACCTGAGAAATCATCAAAAGGAACTATCACTTCACCAATGTTTCCTTTCCTGTTCTCAAAAGTCTTCTTGGCTGCTTCGTAGAGTATCTTTGAAGCTTCATCACCAAGTTTTATGTCAACTCCTGATTTCTTATAATCAAGTCCCATTCAAACTCCCCTATCTGCTTGTTCTAACTTCGCAATTTTTTCAGCATTACCTTTTAGCAATGCATCATTTAGTTTATTGTTTGCATATCCTAATATTTGCGCGACATGTCTTGCTACATTTGCAGGTTTTAGTATTAGTGAGTTTGAACTTCCAGAAGGGTTGTTTATGCAGGAAGTGTACTCTTTTGAATCAGGTGGACAACTTATTACTGGATAAACGCTGTGAAAGGATGCAACTCCTGACAACGCATCTGTTCCGCCTGCAACTGCCACAATAACTATTGGTTCTAAAGATTCATTATAATGCTTTATAATCTTTTCACAAGTTGATGGTTGCTTGTGCGCTGAACATATTCTGACGTGTGAAGGTATGCCATACTTGTCAAGTTCTGATTTTATTTTCTCGATATGAGGCATGTCGCTGTCTGAACCTGCAACTATCGCAACAAGTCCTCCTTTGATGTAACCTGTATCTTTCAACTTTTCAATCAGGTCAAGTCTTACATTAGTTTGAGGAAAATTAAAGTTCTTTCCAGTTAGAGTCTCGTATAAGTCGATGTATCTATATGAAACCTCAATTACATCCTCATCAGAAAGATCAGGTGGTGCACCAGATGCACCATAACTAAATCCTTTCTCAACAAGAACATCTCTTGCAAACTGTTTTGAAAGCTCTTTAATCTTAAGTTTAGGTTTCTTCTTCAGCAGCTCTGTGACATCCTTATAGCTTCCAGAGTCCATTTCAGTCTTGATATCCTTGTACTTTTTGTATTCCTCAATTGTACAGTACCTTGAAGAATCTGGAGTGTTTGCCTCATCAATCAAGTAAATCTTTTTTTTCTGATCAAGCCCAAACTCGTACTTTGTATCGATGAAGATGAATCCTTTTTCTTTTGCAAGCTTTGAAGCTCGTTCATACAATTTTATGGATACATCTTTTAATTCGGTTGCAAGTTTTGTACCTATCTTGTCTGCCATGTATTCAAAACTAATATTTACATCATGGTCACCATCCTCTGCTTTCGTTGCAGGCGTAAATAATGGCTCATCGAGCTTTTGGTATCTTAACAGGTTATCAGAAAGTTTTATACCGCAGAACTCCCGCTTTCCATCTTCATAATCTGCAGCCATGCTTCCCCAAACATAACCCCTCACGACGAATTCAAACGAAAGCTTATCCATCTTCTTTTGTATTATAACATTGTCATGTGGACTCTTTATAACGGCGTTATCAACTATGTCTTTTGTGTTGTCAAAAGCCCACTGCGCAAACAAATTAAGGATTGCTCCCTTGAATGGAATCTGCCTGCTTAGAATATGATCAAAGCAAGATATCCTGTCACTTGCAACCATAACTATTGAGCTTTCTGCATCAGGCGATGTAAAATGCACATCCCTAACTTTTCCGGATTTGTGAACTCCAAGCTCTGGAACAAATCCATTAAACAATGTGTTATTCAGATTCTGTTTTATAATTGCTTTGTATTCTTCTTCTTTTCCCATTTTTAAAATCAGCAAGAAAACATTCTTGCTTTACCCCCCCATATAGTTTTATAAATTATTTATCAATAAAAACTTTTCTTCCCTCAACCCTGATTTTTCCATCTCCAAACAACTGAATGATTCTAGGATATAGTTTTTTTTCAAGGTTTTGAACTTTTTCCTTTAATGAATCAACTGTTTCGTTGTCTGTTATTTCTACTGTTCCCTGTGCTATTATTGGTCCTGTATCTGTTCCTTCATCAACAAAATGTATTGTGCATCCACTAACCTTACAGCCATAGTTTAGCACTTCTTCATGAACTGCGCGGTCCATTCCCGGAAATGAAGGAAGAATTGAAGGATGAATATTTATTATCCTGTTATTATACTTCTTGACAAACCACTCGCTAAAGAGTCTCATGTAGCCAACCAAAACAATTAGTTCAACTTCTTCTTCGTCAAGTATCAAAGCGACTTTCTTGTCATAACTCTCCCTTGTGTCCTTGTCTTTTTCAAAAAGAAGTATTCTCGTTTTGAAGCCTTGCTCTTTTGCTCTTTGTACTGCGTAGCACTCCTTATTTGCAAGGACTAGCCTTAATTTTACGTCAAGCTCTTTTTTCTTTATCGCATCAATTATCGCTTGAAGGTCTGTTCCTTTTGTTGAAGCCAGAACCGCAATCTTAAGAGCCAAATTTTTCACCCCTTTGCATCTTGTAAGCAGCCAACGTATTTTCCAATAGGCATGCAATAGTCATCGGTCCTACTCCTCCTGGAACAGGCGTTATAAATGAGCATTTTTCTTTGACGTTTTCAAAGTCTACATCTCCGCACAACCTATCACCATCTCTTATCATTCCAACATCAACAACAACTACACCTTCTTTGACCATATCTGCAGTCACCAAGTTTTTCTTTCCGACAGCTGAAACTATGATGTCTGCTTTTAGTGTGTGAGATTTCAGGTCTCTTGTTTTGGAATGGCAAATTGTTACTGTTGCGTTTTCGTTTGTCAGCATCTGAGCAACAGGCTTTCCAACAATAACACTCCTTCCGATTACAACAACATCTTTTCCCACCAAGTCTATATTATAATATTTCAATAATTTCATAGTTCCTCTTGGCGTACATGCCTGCAGACCTTGCTCGTTTAATAATAACTTTCCTTGATTTACTGGGTGAAAACCATCAACATCCTTTTTTGGAAGGACAGTTTCTACAATCTTGTTCTGAGATATTTGTTTTGGTAATGGTAACTGCACCAATATTCCGTTTATATTATTATCATGGTTTAATTTATCTATTAATTCTAATAGTTGTTCTTGAGAAGTGTCTTTGTCAAGTTCATATTTGTAAGAATTAATGCCGACTTCTTTGCACATCTTGGTTTTTAGATTGACATATATCTGTGATGCAGGATTATTCCCAATCAAGATAACTGCGAGTCCTGGCTTTGAGTCAAGCATTAAGACTTCTTTCTTAATCTTTTCCCTTAGCTCCCCTGCCACTTTTCTTCCATCAATTATCTCATACATGATAAGCACACATTATCAATTATCCTTTTATCAGTAACTATAACATCCATCTGGACATCATTTCTTGTTGTTGGTATAAAGTCCACAATTTGCTCTTCAAAAGCGAGCCCCACTTTGAAAGATTCCCTGTAGCCTTTTAGGAATTCATCAAAGTATCCTTTTCCAAAACCAATTCTTGAGCCGTTGATATCAAATGCAACTCCAGGTATTATTATTAAGTCTATGTCTCCAACAAAGAGCACCTTGTCTTTTGGCTCTAGCGTGTTATATTTCCCTTTGACAAGATTGTCAAAAGCTGATAGTTTGGAAGGAAATATCTTTTCGTCTTTTATGAACGGAACAATGATTGTTTTTTTGTCGGCAAGTTCGTTCTTTATGAATTCTTTTGTGTTAACTTCTGCATCAAAAGATACGTAGCACATAATCTTCCCTGCAGATTTGTATTCTTCTAGTTTTTTTAGGTTTTCAATGACTGTTTTGCTCCTAGTCAAAACATGTTCTCTTGTTAGTTTCTTTCTTGCAGCAAGAGCTGTTTCTCTGATTTCTTGTTTTTGTTTTGTGACTTCTTTCATCTTATTTTCCAAGACCTTTTGCTGCTATGTCATGTCTATAGTACATCCCTTCAAAGCTAATATCCTCGATTTGTGAATATGTCTTGTCAAGTGCTTCTTTGAGCGTCTTTCCAAGTCCGATAATGTTTAGCACTCTTCCGCCATTAGTCAACACCCGTCCGTTCTCCTCTTTTGTTCCAGCGTGAATTACTTGTACATCCTTGACATCATCAAGTCCATTAATCACTTTTCCTTTTTCATATGAGTTTGGATAACCTTTTGATGAAAGCACTACGCATACACAGTACTCCTTTTTCCATTCAAGCTTTACACTATTCAAATCTTGATGTATCACCGCATCCATCACTTCAACAAGATCATTTTCTAGTCTTGGCAGTATCACTTGTGTTTCTGGATCTCCAAATCGACAGTTAAACTCTAAAATTTTTGGTCCATCTTTTGTAATCATAAGACCAACGTACAACACACCTTTGTATTCTATACCTTCTTCTTTTATACCAGCTAAGAATTTGCTCATTATTTCCTTGTCAAGAAAATCTTCAAATCCTTCCAAGAGCCTAGCTGGAGAGTATGCACCCATCCCTCCAGTATTTGGTCCTTTATCACCTTCATATATCTGCTTGTGATCTTGGGAGTAAACCATTGGTTTGTAAGTCTTTGAATCTGTGAATACAAGGTATGATACTTCTTCTCCTTCCAAGAAATCCTCAATTATTATCTTTGATGATGACTTTCCAAATTTGTTTTCTTCAAGGCATTCTCTTGCAAAAGTTATTGCTTCTTCTTCTGTTCTTGCAACAAACACTCCCTTTCCAGCAGCAAGTCCGTCTGCCTTGACTACTATTGGAGCGCCTTTTTTTTCTATATAGTTCTTCGCATTTTCAAAACTTGTGAATTCTTCAAAATCAATTCCTGGTAAACCATGTTTTTTTATGAATTTCCTGGTAAAAGATTTTGATGCTTCAAACTGGGCAGCTTTCTTGTTAGGACCAAATGCGCTTATCCCATTTTTTTCAAATTCATCTATTACGCCGTTTGCCAGTGGAACTTCTGGACCAACAACAACTAAATCTACTTGTTTTTCTTTTGCAAAATCGACAAGAGCAGAATTATTCATTATGTCTATATTACAACACTCTGCAAGTTTGCTAATTCCAAAATTTCCTGGAATTGCAAACATCTTTTTTACTTGTCTGCTCTCAGCCAGTTTCAAAGCAATTGAGTGTTCTCTTCCACCTGAGCCTATGATTAAAACATTACGCATATTATCTTTTTCCTCATCTAAACTTTTTATCATCTACAAAAAAACTTTTTTCTTCAGTTGATAATTCAACCGGATACTTTCCATTTAAACATGCACAGCACAAATCTCTCCTTATGGCTTTTTTTAAGTCATCAACCTCTGTATAAATCAATTTGTCTGCACCTATGAATTTTCTTGTTTCTTCAATAGTCTTATTATTTGCAATCAGTTCTTCAGGAGTGGACATGTCTATGCCATAAAAGCACGGATGTTTAATTGGCGGGCAAGACGAAATGAATATTATCTTCTTTGCGCCTGCATCTCTAAGTAGTTTTATTATTCTTTTAGAGGTTGTTCCTCTTACAACACTATCATCCACGACTGCAACAATTCTATCCCTAACCACGCTAATTATTACTGCTAGTTTAATATTCATAGTGTACTTTCTTGATGTCTGAGACGGCATGATAAATGTTCTTCCAACATACCTGTTCTTTATGAGACCCTCCCTGTACTTGACGCCTAGCTCTTCAGCTAGTTTTATTGCACAACTCCTGGCCGTGTCTGGAACAGGAATTACTACATCTATGTCTTCTCCTTTGAGTTTTTCTGCGAGAGTAACACCAAGAGCTAATCTTGATTTGTAAACAGCTCTTTCTTCAATCATTGATTCGGGCCTTGAAAAGTAAATCCATTCAAACATGCAGTGCGCTTTTTCTTTTTGCAGCAAAATCCTGCTTTCAACATCTAGTGTTTTGTCATGTATAAATACTGCTTCTCCGGGAGCTATGTCTCTGACAAATTCGTATTCGAGTGTCTGAAAAACAATTGATTCTGATGCAAAGGCGTATGTATCATTTTTCTTTCCAAGAGCCAGAGGTCTTATTCCATGAGGATCTCTTATTGCAAACAATCCTTTTCCAGCTATTATCCCAACTATTGAATAAGCGCCTTTTATTGTCTGCATTATGTATTTTGCCGCTTCAAAAAAATCTTTGGTCTCATTATATCTTATAGTAAATAAGTGTAAGACAGGTTCTAAATCAACAGTTGTAGTAAAAAAGATGTGCTGCTTGGCAAGCAATTCTTTTAATTCCGTGTAGTTTGTTACATTGCCATTATGCGCAAGAGCTATCTTGTCGTTAGAGTTTATGAATAATGGTTGGGAATTCTCTTTGGAAGCAGATCCAATTGTGGAGTACCTTGTTTGGCCAATTCCAATGTTTCCCTTAAACTTTGTTATGTTATCAATGTTAAAAATCTCCTGTACAAGTCCTAAATCCTTGCGAACAAAAAGTTCGTTTCCCTGACTAGTTATCATGCCTGCAGCATCTTGTCCTCTGTGCTGAAGAGATATTAAGCTATAAAAAAGCTTGACATTGACCTCATCATTGTTTATTATTCCTATAATTCCACACATAATTCACACCTGTTCTTCTTTGAAATAATCAACTGCGTTCTTGAATATCAAAAAAACTTTTTCCATCATTTCTGGCAGAACTTCGCCTTTTCTCTTCGCAATCTCTTTTTTTAGTTGAAAATCAGGAGCACTTATTGAATATATTGACCTTTCTGGATGAGGCATCATACCCATTATCCGTCCAGAGAAATCGCAGATTGCTGCAACATCACTCATCGAACCGTTAGGATTATTAGGATAGATTCCTTTTGCATCCAGTCCGCTTTCGTCACAATAAGTAAAGACTATTTGGTTATTGTTTTTAAGTTTTTTGAATGTTTCTTGTTTGCAATAAAATCTTCCCTCACCATGAGCTATTGGTATGTGGATTTTGTCAATTCCTCTTGTAAAAACACACTTTTCACTCTTACTTTTCAAGTGAACCCACCGACATTCATATCGGTTGCTGTTGTTTGGCTGCATAGCATTAATTCTTTGTCCATAAGTATTTTCTTCTAAAGCAAAAAGCCCAAGATTTGTCATTATTTGAAATCCATTACAGACTCCGAGTATTAACTTTTTTGAATTTATGAATTCTAGTAAGTCATCCCAAAGATTGTTTTTTAGCTTGTTTGCAAATGCGTTTCCAGAGCCAGTGTCATCACCGTAAGAAAATCCACCTGGAAACATCATGATGTCATAATTTAACAGTCTTTTCTTCTTAGATATCAAATCATTTATGTGGACTATCTCACATTTTGCACCTGCTTTTTCAAATGCGTGAGCGCTTTCAGTCTCACAATTAATTCCATATCCTGACATTATTATTACTTTTGGAATCATTTTTTTAATAATCTTCAAACCTCTCTTTGTAGATGCGTTCTAGATGTTTTACATTAGTATCTATTATATTTTCATCACCATTATTTATTACAAATCCAGTTCCTTCCTTAACAACACCTATTCGTGCCGCTACAAACCCATTCATCTCTTTTTCAAACGACTTCTCGTTCTCTGGGTCAATGGTTACTATGAATCTGGATTGTGATTCTGAATACAGTATTTTTTCGATTGGAAGATTATCGTTTGGAATTTTTTGCACATCAATTTTTGCACCTAAACTACCTGCTATTGCCATCTTTGCAAGGGTTATTAATATTCCACCTTGTCCAACAGATGCGCATGAGCTGAATAATTCTTTCTTGTTTAGAAAGTGCATCTTCTCATAGAGTTTCCTTGCATTTTTTGCATCTACTTTAGGAGTTTTTCCACCTATTTTTCCATGAGCATAGTAAAACTCACTTCCTCCACATTCATCTTTTGTTTGTCCTATCACATAGATTAAGTCTTCAGGAATCTTCAAATCCATGGATGTAGTTTGGTTAACATCATCAATGATTCCGATACTTGATATCAGTAATGTCGGAAGAACAGATATTTTGATTTTATTGTCGTTCTCATCAAACCCCTTGAAATCGTTAAACATACTATCTTTCCCAGATATAAAAGGTGTTTTGTAGGAAACGGCATAATCATAACATGCTTTAGCTGAATCTTTAAGCTGAGATAGTCTTTCAGGATTATCAGAGCTGCACCAACAAAAGTTGTCCAACAATGCTAAATGATTAATATCTCCTCCAACAGCAACGCAGTTTCTTATTGCAGTGTCTATTGCACAAGCTGCCATGTCATAGCAGCTTATCTCACTAAGTCTAGGGTATAAAGATTGTGAGATGACAACTCCTTTCTTGCTTTCAAAGACCGGCTTTATCACAGAAGCATTTCCGTTGACTCTTCCTTTTCCAATCAGTGGTTTGATGACAGAGTTGTTTTGAACCTCATGATCATACTGTTTTGATATGAACTCAAAACTGCAATTGTTATGGTTTCCAAGAATCTTTTCAAACAACGCTTGATGATTATCAACACTTATTTTTGGTTCTTCTTTGATGTAATTGTAAGGTTTTGTCACTAGTTTTCTTTGCGGCAAACCATCATGCAAGAAATCCATGTCAATGTTGAATATCTCTTTTTCTTCAAAGCAAACTATCGCTTTATTGGAGTTATTGAATTTTCCTATCACTGCTGACTCGACACCTCTGTCACTCATCAGTTCCATAAATGCTGCTAATTTACCATCAGGCACTGCAAGAGTCATTCTTTCCTGCGACTCTGATATCCATATCTCCCAGGGCTGAAGGCCAGGATATTTAAGTGGGACTTTCTCAAGGTCAACTATGAATCCTCCGCATTCTTTGGCCATTTCTGCAACTGAACAAGACAATCCTCCTGCACCATTATCAGTTATGCTATTGTAAAGCTCTTTGTCTCTTGCTTCTTTGACTAATGAATCTGATAGTTTCTTCTGGGTTATCGGATCGCCTATCTGTACTGCTGTTGCAGGGCTTCCTTCATCAAGAGCTTCAGATGAAAATGTTGCACCGTGAATTCCATCCTTTCCAACTCTTCCTCCAATCACAACAATATTATCTCCTGGCAGCGCATTCTTTTCATGACTTAATTTTTTGTTTGGAAGAATGCGCGGCATCAATCCAATAGTTCCAACAAAGATTAGCGGCTTTCCTTTGTAAGAATCATCAAAATATACGAAGCCGTTAGGAGTTGGTATCCCTGAACAGTTTCCTCCGACATTCACTCCGTGAACGACACCTTCAAGTATTCTTTTTGGTAAGATGGCGGGGTTGGTTTTGTTTTTTCCTCGGTAAAGAACTGTCTTATCTTCTGGTCTTCCAAAGCAAAACCCGTACACATTTGTTATAGGCAGTGCACCTTGTCCAAACCCTATCGTATCCCTGTTAACACCAACTATTCCAGTTATTGCTCCGCCAAAAGGGTCAAGAGCAGAAGGACTGTTGTGTGTTTCTACTTTGTGGCTTATCATGAACTTGTCATCAAAGATTATTCCTCCGGAGTTGTCTTTGAATACTGAGATGCAAAAATCCTTTTTACCAAGTTCCTGTCTGACTTTTATCGTGGCTGCTTTTATGTATCTAGAAAATATTCCTTCTTCTATATCGTCTAGTTGTGCTGCAAATATTGTGTGTTTGCAGTGTTCGGACCATGTCTGAGCTATTGATTCTATTTCTATATCTGTAGGTTTTCTTCCAAGATTTTTGTAATAATCCTTTATTGTGTTCATGTAATCCAAGTCAAGTGCAAGCGGTCCGCGCCTCAAGCCAGTTTTTGGGTCAATTATACCTTGTTTTCCAAGTGTTGCCAATTCCTTATTATCAACATCCAAGTCTACAAATGTTACATCTGCGCTTTGCTCTAGAGCGACTTTTGGAACTTTATAATCCATACCTTTATCTTGAAGATATTGTTCGTATGATTTTATATGAAATCTTTTTATTAAGGTGTTTATCAGCTCACGAGCTATGAACTCAACGTCTTCTCGTTTCAGGTTGCCGGTGATGAACAAAACCTTTGAAGTAAACACTTTGTTTCTTCCAATCTCTGTTTTGAAAAGGTCATCGATGATATCAGCAGTTGTATTTGCAACATTATCAGTTACTCCTGGTAAAAAACCAAGTTCCAAAGCCCAATCAAACTTCTTTGAGAAAGGAGAATTCAACCTGAATGTTTCAACCACGGGGTTATGCAAAACCTTTGCAATCTTTTCTATTTGTTCTTTGAAAAAAGAATGTTGTATCGTGTAAACCTTACTAATCTCCAATGCAAAACTGTGTTCTTTGCCCTTGAATTTCTTCTCCAGCACTTTTGCTTCTGAACTTGTTTCTTTTGAATCTATTTCTATCCTAAAAATCTCACCTTGCATCCAAAAACACCTTTTTTGATTTAGACATTTATCTCGCTGCTGGATTTTCCAATAAGAGACTTATGCTTGTCAATAACTGGTTTGACATGGTCTCTTAAGTACTCAATTGTCTGTAACTCTGCTGCGCCTGCAAATCTCTCAGGATGTTTTAACAAGTCATTTAAGAACTTCTTTGAGACTGGAATCTCATCATCCTCTGCAAGGCGCTCGAATAGGTCGTTTGATTTGCCTTCCATCTTAACTTTGTTTCCAGCATCTACTGAGTGCTTCTTTATTATCTCATGCATCTTCTGTCTGTCCTCTCCTTTTTTGCAGGCTTCCATTAGTATTACTTCTGTTGCCATGAAAGGCAGTTCTTCATCAAGATGCTTTTTTATCTGAGCAGGGTAGACAACCATACCTGACGTTATATTCTCATAAAGCTTTAGCACTGCATTTCCAAGCAAGAACATCTGAGGGATATCCATTCTTCTTATTGATGAATCATCAAGTGTTCTCTCAAACCACTGGTTTGCATATGTAAATGAAAAATCCGTTTGTAACCCTATCAATTTCCTTGAAAGAGAAGTCATTCTTTCTGAGCGCATAGGGTTTCTCTTATAAGCCATGGCTGAGCTTCCTGTCTGTGATTTTTCAAATGGCTCTTCCATGATTTTAAGGTTTGACAATAATCTTAGATCAACTGCAAACTTATGGGCAGACTCTCCAATTCCTGCAAGTGCTTTTGCAACTATGCTATCATATTTCCTCGTGTAAGTTTGTCCTGTGACTGGAAAACTAGCTGCAAAGCCAAGTTTTTTGCTGACAAGCAAATCAAGCTGTTTTACTTTCTCGTAGTCTTGGTCAAAGAGCTCCATGTATGAGGCTTGTGTCCCAACTGTTCCTTTTGCACCTCTTGCTTTCATGGAAGATTCAACTTTTATTATTTCTTCCAAGTCCATCAATAAGTCCTGTATGTAAAGCGTTGCCCTCTTGCCAACTGTTGTTGGCTGTGCTGGCTGAAAGTGTGTGTATCCAAGAGTTACGAGAGATTTATGTTCATCTGCAAACTTGTAGAGGTTATAAACAGTGTTTATTATTCCAAGCTTTATTATCTTAAGAGCATCCCTTATCTGTATCAAGTCTGTATTGCAGCCTACAAACTGTGATGTTGCTCCAAGGTGGATTATGCCCTTTGCCGTTGGACAATGAGTTCCATACTCATAAACGTGAGCCATTACATCATGGCGTATCTCTTTTTCCTTTTTGCCTGCGACATCATAATCAATTGTTTTTTGAGCTTTTATCAATTCGTCAATCATCTCTTTTTTGACTTGAGGAAGTCCTAACTCGTGCTGTGCCTCTGCAAGTGCAGTCCAACACTTTCTCCAAGTGAAGAACTTGAAATCATCAGAAAAAATGTGTTGCATCTCTTTATCGGTGTATCTGCTGACTAATGGTTCTTGATATACATCATGAGCACCCATTTTTCTAAAAACCCCCCCCTAAAAAAAGAATTAAAACTTGTTAGTGATAAACACTTTTTATATTTTTCTCTATTTAGACCAATAAATCAGCATTATATAGTATGAGACAAAAATAACGCATAAACTTTAAATATTAGTTCTTCTTTTATATGTTCATGTTATCAATAAATGAGAGAAAATTAATTTTGGAATGGGATCAAAAGAATAAAACTCAGCAAGAAATTGCTGAGTTGTTGGG
>JAHJQL010000013.1 GCA_018819065.1 Nanobdellota archaeon
GAAGCCGTCCCGTAATTATTTTTTGGTGAGTATTGAATAGGTACTTCATTAAAGAAAAATGATTCTTTCTCTTTTAGCAGCTATTAGCTGCTTTTAATCTCCAGATTTTCTGGAGATTATGTGCTATACATGCCAAGTTCATCTCAATTTTGACTTTTTCAAGTCCTCTAAGCAGGAATTCTCTAAATCCAAAGTTCTGTTTTAGGTTTCCAAACACCGGTTCAACCGTAATTTTACGAAGATTATAAACTTTTTTGGATTCAGGCTGTTCCATTTTCTCTTTCATCCTTAATCTTTCTTTAAAATAAAACGGAACATCTTTTTTCTTCTTGTTCTGTTCTGTTAAAAGCTTTACCTTGCAGGTATTAATCCATTCTAATTTGAAATCGCCAGCTTGTTTATCCTCCTGTTGCTTGTTGTATATCTGAGTGCTTCAATTATCAGCCCTGTTTTTCTGAGACCTGACAGTCTTCCTCTTTCAGGGTCATCATGCTTTATCATGCTTTTTAGCTCGTAGAACGCTTTGAGGAGTGCTGCTGATGAAAAGACTCTTGCGCCGAAGTTTTCTCTTGGCAGCGTTGCTATGTATTCTTTGGCTGCATCAAAATATTCTTTTGCGTGTTTGACCATCTCTTCAAGTGTGACAGGCAGGTAGTTCTCCTCTGATTCGGAAGGCCAGAAATGCTGCTTGTTGTTCTCATCCTTCTTCTTGTCTTTTATGATGTTTACATACTGGAGGAATATGCCTGTCTCTTCTGAACGGTTGTATCTACCGTTTTTCTCAAGAAGCAGTCGGTACCTGTCCTCGTTTTTCTTATCGTGATTCATGAATATGTTTGTCAGCGAGTTTCCAACGACCCCTGCGACTCCGTGGCTGTAATCTGATAGTTCTTCAAAGCTCTTGACAAACTGTCCACCTTTTAGTAGGATCTTGTTCTGGAATAGCAACATGGTGGTGGTCATCTCTTTTGCTGATTTCAGGATTGCTTTCTTATCATCCAAGTCTAGTTTGTTGTAAGCGCAGAGTATCTTCTCATAGTTTTTTATGCTGAGCCAGTCCTGCTTGTTGTCTCTTGGGATGTGCGCGCTTACCTGCATCAGTGCATCTTTTATAAAGCTCATGTCTGGTGAGGATTTTTTTGCATAAACTGATTCTTCAAGGTATGTGATTACTTGGTTGAATATCTCCTGCTTGTCAAACGGCAGAGAGTTATCCTCTATCACGTCTAGTTTCTTAAACACGAGGTAGCTGACCCTCACAGGTATCCTCATCGATTTTCTTAATGCGCTACTTATTAGGCCAAAGCTTTCAGAAATGTTCCTAGTCAGTTTCTCGCAATCACTTGTTGTGCTCGCCACTATGTCTGTGAATGTGTGGTTGTTTTATAAAAATGTTTTGCAGTCCAGCCTCAAAACAGTTCAAGTGTGATTTTTTCATCAATGTTTTTTCACTTCTTCGCCAAGTATTTAAATGGTTGTGACTTTCTTAATCACAAGTGGTTCTTGTTTGCGGGTAATAAAAGTATAAAAGCATTTAAGAATCAATTGGAGGAATATAAAATGGATTATAAAATGACTAAAAATTTAATACACTTAAACCAAGATAACTTTGACAAAGAAATAGTTAAATCAACAACGCCAGTGATAGTTGATTTTTGGGCACAGTGGTGCGCGCCATGTAGAATGATGGGACCTGTTTTTGAAGAGCTAAGCAGCGGGTACGTTGGAAAGCTTAAGTTTGCAAAGCTAAACACGGAAGAAGAACCAGTGCTTGCAAGCAAGTTTAATATAATGGGCATTCCAAGCCTTTTAATACTAAAAGGTGGAAAAGAAGTTGATAGGATAGTTGGCTTTGTGCCAAAGCAAGTTTTAAAACAAAAGATAGACTCAACACTAGCAACAATTTAGAGAATTGTTGGGCGGCTCTAAAAAAACAAAACTGCTAAAAAACAAAATCGCTAGAAAGATAAATTGTAATTGTAATGAGTGAAAAGATTTATTAAATGGCAACACAACCACTTTTATATTAGTGGGAGGGGATTAATATGGAAGAAAATATATGGGGAGAAGCATTATCACAATTTAATAGAGCTGCAAATATATTAAAACTAGATGACCAGGTAGTTGAACTTCTTACAAATCCAAAGAGGATAATACAAGTATCAATACCTGTAAGAATGGATAATGGTAAGATCAAAGTTTTTCAGGGCTTTAGAGTGCAGTTTAACGATTTAAGAGGACCAACCAAAGGAGGGATAAGATACCACCCAAACGTCACCCTTGACGAGGTAAAAGCGTTATCCTTCTGGATGACTTGGAAAAACGTAGTTGCAGATGTACCTTTTGGAGGCGCAAAAGGAGGAGTTATATGCAACCCTAAAGAGTTCTCCCAAGGAGAGCTTGAGCGCTTAAGCAGGGGATATATTGAAGCGATGCACAAGTTCATAGGTGCAGAAAAAGATATTCCAGCACCAGATGTTTATACAAACCCACAAGTGATGGCTTGGATGGTTGATGAATACCATCGAATCGAAGGTCACAACGTCTTTGGAATGATTACAGGAAAACCCTTAGAACTTGGAGGGTCACAAGGACGTGCAGAGGCCACAGCCCAGGGAGGGATATACGTTTTAGAAGAGGCTATAAAGAAGATAGGGGTGAAAAAACCATTAATCGCAATTCAAGGATTTGGAAACGCTGGAAAAATAGTTGCTCGACTGCTTTCAAAATCAGGATTTAAAATAGTTGCAGTTTCAGACTCAAAGACAGGCATATACAAACAAGATGGATTAGATGTTGAGAGAGTGATTGCTCACAAGGAGAAAACAAAATCATTGCAAGGCTTTAAAGGGGTAAAGGAGATAACAAACGAAGAACTTCTAGAATTATACGTTGACATCTTAATACCTGCCGCTCTTGAAGGGGTCATAACAGCTAAAAACGTTGAGAATATAAGGGCGAAGATAATACTAGAGCTTGCAAACGGACCTGTGAGTGCGGAGGCCAGAGAAAGATTGTATGCAAAAGGACAAGTGTCAATACCTGACATTCTTGCAAACTCTGGAGGAGTCACGGTTAGCTATTTTGAATGGGTTCAAAACAACATGGGATATTTTTGGAAGGAAGAAGAAGTGCTTGAAAAACTAAAAGAAAAGATGGTGGTTGCTTTTGACAATGTCTACTCAGCATCCAAAGAGTTTAAGGTTGACCTTGGAACAGCAGCTTACATCTATGCAATCAAGACAATGGTTAAAGTGCTCGAGTACAGGGGTTATATTAAAAGGTGAATAAAAAAATGTATGACGTCATAATAATTGGGGGAGGAGCTGCGGGTCTAACAGCTGGAATATATACTGGTAGGAAAAACCTAAAAACACTAATCATAAGTGTGAATGTTGGAGGACAAACATCTATTCCAAGCAGCATAGAGAATTACCCGGGATTTGATGAAGTCAACGGCTTTGAGCTCATGACAAAGTTTCAAGCTCAAGCGATGAAGTGGGGTGCTGAGATTATATCTGGAAAAATTGTTAAGCTAGAAAAGAAATCTGATAAACTCTTTAAATTGACGCTTGCAAACAAAGAAGAGTACGAAACAAAGTCGGTAATACTCGCGTTTGGAAAGACTCCAAACAGTCTAGACATACCAGGAGAGGACAAGTTCATGGGCAAAGGAGTATCAACATGCGTTACCTGCGACGGACCGCTTTATAGGAACAAGACAGCTGCTATTATTGGCGGAGGAAACTCTGCACTTGGAGGAGTGCGCGAACTAGCCCCGATTGCAAAGAAAGTATATCTTGTTCACAGGCGAGACGCTTTTAGAGGGGATGAGGTTGAAGTTAAAAGAATAAAGGGCTTAAAAAACGTGGAGTTCGTACTAAGCCACGTACCAGTCGAGATAAAAGGAAACCAATTCGTTGAAGGATTAATTGTGCAAAGCATCAACGACAAGAAAAAGAAAACCTTAGCAGTTGACGGAGTATTTGTAGAGATTGGATTTAAAGTTGATAGCGACTTCTTAGGAGACCTAGTCAAGAGAAACGAGCAAAAAGAAGTCATCACAAACTCTCTAAATGAGACATCTCAGCCAGGAATATTTGGAGCTGGAGACGTGACAAACGTTCCATTCAAACAGACAGTAATATCCGCCGGCGAAGGTGCAAAAGCAGCACTACAGTGCTACCACTACCTTTCAGGCAGCAAAGGAAAAGTCAGCATAGACTGGAAACAATAAATTTTTTTACTGTTTAGTATTCTTTTTCTTTTGTTTTTCTTTTGTTTTATTCTTGAAAAATAGTCCGGCTAATATGAAATCCTTGTTATTCTGATTATTATCAGAATAACTTTTTGTCCGGCTTCATCCATTTAATGTGTTGCCATCAATTTGTGAGCATTCTTGATTAATTCTTCCTGAAAAGTTCGGAGATTGCAAGAGAGAACTTTTCTCTCTGAAAAATGTGCTATATGCGAACCGATGGCAACAATTTCATGCA
>JAHJQL010000014.1 GCA_018819065.1 Nanobdellota archaeon
AGAAGTGGCACTTCTGCCACTTCTAAATTGTTTAATAATCCATTTTCTCTTCTTTTCAGTCAACTTTCCCATAAAAAATCACCAAAAAGAAGAAAAACTTCAAAGTATAAAGAAGTGTAAACAAATTACGATCTTAAACAGACTCGACGATTAACAATAAAGTTTATATATGATTGTTTTCTTCAAAGGTATTATAGACGTAGAAAACTAACAGATAACACATGCATTCATTACTAGAATCAGACTTGGAGAGCATCTGCAGTTCTTGCAGGAAGCAGCATAATAACAATTTTGTCTCTTCTTTTGACAGCCATGCAAGACACGCTCATTATAAGACAAAGTCATGTGAGCATTGCGGATACGAAATTTCTTTTAGAACAGGAAACTGCTCAGGGATATAAAATAGTCAAATACGATGTATTCTGACGACTAATAAAAATCCTTCCTTGAGCTTGTGAATAACCAGAGATAGCTATGCACTTATTACAAGAAAAAGATTTAGAAGAGATCTGCGGGGGATGTGGAAAAAAACACGGTTGTAACTTTGACTCTGAGTGGGATGAACACTCACCATTTTTGCATTACAAGACGATTATTTGTGAAGACTGTGGATACAAGATATCTTTCAAGACCATTGAGAGTTCAGGAATATGATTGAGCAAATTCATCTCAATCCATTCATAGGATTAAAAGGATAGTAACTTATGCTATTATCATCAGTTATCTCGTAGAATGTCCTATGGTTTGATATCTCATTTAGATATGTGTAGTCTGGTTCAGGTCTTCCATCAACTGTTCGAACAAGAAACTCTTGTTTCTTCTCAGAGTAGGGAATTGCAAGTTGTCGGATATTCTCTCCAAATATGTAAGTGTAGTTGTCTCTCTCAAAATCAATGTAATCTTCAGATAATTCTTTTCTGTGTGATGTTAAAAAACTTAAAAACATTTTTTTAGTTCCTAATCATCTATCTTAGTGATTATTATTGGTTTGTCAAAGACAAGCACTGAGTGTTCTGCTTGGCTGATAAATCCTTTTTGTATGTCTGGCAGTGATGGGTATCCTTTTATTATTCCAGCATTAATCAATTCTCTAAGTCCAAACCTTGTTTTTCCAACTCCGTGTTTTCTTGAAAGCCATCTCGTGGTAAAGGGCAGTCCATTATATGCATCTATATCTTTTAGCAGGTCTCTTGCGAATTGGCTTCTGATTGGCTTTCTTGTTTGCTGCATGAAAACTGTTGGCTCCCCTTTTTCATGTATGAGCCCTGCGCCGTTGCTTGCAAATGGCTCAATTGCTATTGACTGCCCTTCTTTTAACACTTCACTTACTTTGTTGTCAAAGTTTGGTATTGATGGTGAAGCATGAACTGTGTATAATCCTATTCCGTGTCCTGATAAGTTTTTTACAGGTGAAAAATTGTACTTCTCAATTTGTTCTTGGATTGCTCTTCCAATCTCACTTGTCCTCGTTCCAGGCTTTGCCATCTTAACAGCTGCGTTAAGTGCATCTTTTGATGCTTTTACTAGCTCTTCAAAATCTCCTAGGTTTACAGAAATTGCGTTGTCTGACACATAGCCATCGACGTGTGTTCCACAGTCTAACTTTACTATGTCTCCTTCCTGAAACGTTGTCTCGTCATCTTGTTCTGGGCAGTAGTGTGCTGCTATCTCGTTTCTTGACACTTGTGCTGGAAAAGCTGGCTGTCCACCAAGAGCTCTTATTTTTTCTTCTACGGCGTCGCACACATCAATAATCTTAACTCCTGGCTTTATCATCTTTGAACCAAACAAGAGTACTTTTGCAGAGATAGCTCCAGACTCCTTGAATTTCTTTATGACTTCAGCATTCATAACAATATTAGAATATTAACGTTTAATATTTAAAGGTTGTTGATGAAAAATAGTTTTTAGTTCATAAAAACTCAATAAGCTAGAGCGGGGCTTGGCTTATTTAATGTTGGTATAAATATAGGTGTGATTAACTGTTTCTCAGATTTAAATGTCAGAATGAATTTAACAACTAAAAAATTATTTTTTGGTATGACTTCTATTTTACAATCTTTAATATCATTAAGCATATCTTTATCAATTTTTGTACCTTCAACGTTTAAATCCTTAAAAAATTTTATAGCACTTAACAATTCAATTCCTGTCACTTCCTTTTTGCTGTTAAAATCAATTATAAAATCATCTATTTCTATGCTTGCTTTTGATTTGGATTTAGAGTTATATAAGAATAGACTGTCATTCTCATAATCATAGTCAAAGTTGAATTTTTTTAGCATTTTAACATCCTTATTCATATTTAGTGTATTTCATCTTTTTTTCAACAATTCTTTGCCATCGTCGGTTTATTTTCACCACTGTCACAACGACAACATTATTTTTAATTACTATAACATATCTGTGACAAAGCGTTTTACTGTATCCAAAGTAGCAATCAAATTTTTCCTCATTAACAGTTGTTGCTTTCTCTTGTATAGCATATTCTAAGCGCACAGGATTTATAATGTTTTCTATAACCTCTTTTGGGTTGATTTGTCGCTGAACAATTCTAATCATTGCATGAGGAGTGATTATAATATTATTTTTTTCAAATGTCTTCAAACGTTTAACTACATAGCGTTTATAATTCATCTAAGAAAAAACTATTTTCACGTCTATAAATACCTTACGCGCCCGTGTCCAGTGAGATATTTAGTTTTAAATCAAAAAACAGTAAAATCTACTTTTAATTATTCTACAATTTCCTCTAACTTACTCATAAGAAAACACCAACCAAAGTTACAATTACTATTATAATCCCCCCGGCATAAAACATTACATCTTGTGTGTTTAGTTTCATGAGAAATCCTCTTTAGATTTAGTATATTATTGCAACAGTAACTGTTTTTATCTGTTCAAATCTGACTTTGTCTGGGTCTGATGTTGGGTTGTTGTCGCCTTTCATTATAAAATAAGTTCCATTTTCATCTTGTCCTTTGTAGACTACCCTGTGAATTATTCTTCCCGCTGTTGGGTGCACGTATGATACTATGTCTCCAACACCTACTTCTGCTTCTGATCTTGGAACTATTTGTATAGCGTTTGCAGTTTCGTCAAGGACTGGGTCCATTGAGTTTGTATTTGTAAATGCCGCCCACTGTGCATCTTTTATGTCTATAATTACTCTGTCGCTGTGGACTTCTATTTGTCTCTCGCTTATCCAGTCTGATGGTGATATTCTCTCTGTTGAGGAGTCGAGTATTAATGGGTTTAATGCATCAACTACTTCTGTTGTTTTCTCTTTTAATGTGTGGGTTGTTGGTATGTTGTTGTCAAATTGCACTGGTCCTATGGCTGCTCCTGACAGGAGCCCTGCTAGGAATATTGCTCCAACACCCAAAACCTTAACTAGTTTTCTACTCATAAGTGATTAAACTAATTCAATAGTATTTAAATCTTTCGCTTTTTGACTACTGAGAAGTGATGAAATATTTATTTGGAGTTTTCTTCTATTCTCACCTATATCAATCAGCGTCTTGTTTCTTATCTGTTTTAAGCATATTAAAATAAGAATTCAATGCTAAGATTTTCATCTCTGAAATGTTAAGACCATCATTGTTTTTAATAAAATACACGTTCTTGTTCTTCACTTGATAATCCCTCATGATAAGCGTTAAGTTATCAATGCTTCCGTTCCAGTCAAGCTCTTCAGTTTTGATGTGCTCATTAAGGTATTCTGGCAGAGAAGGTAATTTTTCTAATTGAACATATGATTCATCAAAGTTTGTCCTGTACAACTTGTTGTCAACAAGGATTAAGACATCAGTTTTTGAGTTGTTTTTTAGATTAATTAAAAAAGTTCCGGCAATAACCCCTTCTTTTTTTAAGTCAAAATCCTCCTTTATAGCACGATACATCTTTGCATACGCAACAGTTTCACTGAATGACTCCTTAACTTTCCTTGCCAGAACAGTGTTTTTATTCTTTTTATATGATCTGTTGACTTTGTCCATTTTATTAAGATAATTTTCATCCGGCTTCAACCAACCATTCTTGATGATGTTGCCGCTCACTTCTGATAAGTAATCATTTATCGTTGCAGTCTCTTCAGGTGTTACCTTCTGAAAATTTCTCCACAGCTTGCTTGCGAGTCTCCCCCACTGTTGGCCTCCGTAGTTTGCGAGTCCTATTATTGCAGAGTTAAAGATGTTTTGGTCATCATACTGAATAGTGTTAAATAAGTGAAAAGCACTTCCAGCAATTAAAGCTTCAGCCCTCATAAATCCTGAGATGCCATTATCCAATAATTTTATCTTCTCTTCTTTTATCTTGATATCTGACGTTTCACTGACAGCTGAGAGGTAAAGATTATTTTCTATCATATACTTATCAAATCCAATTGTTCTATCTAGCAATATTCCTGAGGCAAATCCTACTCCAAACGTCGCTGCACACTCCCAGATGATTGTTTCAAGCTCCATATTCACTCCACGTCAATTGCGTCTTTTAAGGTTCTTACAGATTCTGCGAAATTTTTGTAGTTTCTTTCGTTGTAAGCCGTGGTTATGTTGGACAGGTCTTCTTTGTAGTACTTAACTATGCTTTCGCCGGAATGAGTCTTCGTCCAGTTCAACACTTCTGAGACTGCTGAGAATATAATGTCAGAGTACTCTGTGATTTCTTCAAGATTTCCAGCACACCTTTTATTTGTGAAGTAGGCAAAGTTCTCTTCAAGCCAATCACGAAGATTCCGTCTGGGATCAACGTCTATTTTGAAGTTTTGTTTCATTTTTCATCACCCACATTTTCGTTTTTAATCATCATTTAATCTGTTGTGAGTTTTGCTTCTAACTCTGAAAAATACCAGTTTTTTTGATTTGAAGAGTACAAAGGAACTCTTAGTTCATCTTCAACATTGAATTGACAATAAAATGGATATGATACTTCTCTTTCTTGACATGGTTTGTTCTTTACAGAGTCATCTCTAATCTGAAGCGAGAGAAAGTACTGGTCTGAAAAAATTAGTCTTTTATTTTCTCGTTTTCCAATCACAACCATATCAAATACTCTTCGTTCAATCATTTTTTATCAGCCTCTTTCATTTTATTTTGAATTTCACTGATTCGTTGTTCTATTTTCACTATTTCATCTTTGTATGTGTGAAATGGGGTACTGAGTCTAATACTTAAATCATTAAAATAGATTATACTCCAACTTAAACTGCCACAATTATATTTCGGTATTTTTTTCCATTCTTTTATGATGTTGCCTCTTGCGTATGCTCTCGTGTCAGGTGGCGGATTGTTCACTGCATAATCTATCTTTTTGTCACTAACAATTCTGTAAGTAAGTCCTTTGTTTTGAAGAGTATAAAATAATCCGTCTTTTGAAGTGTCGTGATATAATAGATTGATCTCTTTTTTCTGTTGTGGTCTTTATGACCGAGGTCTCTGTTCTTATCTTTATTGGCTCTTCTTTTTTTTGTTCTTCTGGTTCTTCTGTTTTTTCTTCTATTACTTGTTCTGTTTTTACTTGGTTGTTTAGCAAGTATTCTCTTATTGCTTGGTCATTTCTTGCTTCTAACGCTGCACTATCTGGTTGTGCAAATGCAAGTTTTGCTGCAAGTCCAATGTTTGTTATGATTTGTCCTAAAGCCATGTTTTTTTCACCTTTTTAACTCAAAATTATCAGTTATTACTTGTTAGTGATAATAATAACTGCAAAGAACAAAAAGTTAGATATAAACTTAACGTTTAAACTATATATATTAGTATAAAAGTTTAAATAAAATAGAAATATTTAAATACCGCACATACATCACTATATTATATGAAGAGAAAACTCGTAAAACAAGGCGCAACAACACTCATGGTCAGCCTGCCAGCGAAGTGGGCAAAGAACAACAATCTTGACAAGGGAGATGAAGTGGAGATTGAAGAGATAGAAGAAACCCTAGTCATCAAAAGCCAAAAAAAAGAAGTAAAAAAAGAAACCAATATAAAGATAACAACAGGAACAGAAACAACAATAAGAACAATAATAACAAATACTTACAGGTTAGGCTATAGTAAAGTCAATGTTGAGTTCCAAAACGAAGAAGAATTCAAAACCCTATCAAACACAATAAGGTCTAAGCTTTTAGGCTTTGAAATAATATCAAAAGAAAAAAACAAGTGCGTCATAGAAAACATCACAGAGCCATCAGCAGAACATGCAGAAAACATATTTCTAAAGATACTATATAACATCTCTCAGCTTTTAGAAAAAACAGAACAGCTTTTCAAAAGAGAAGATGCTTTTGAAGACATAAAAGATATAGAGGTAAAAATCTATCAATACGACAATTTTGTTAGACGAATAAAATACTTAGAGAATAATCAAAAAACACCGATGTTCTGGTTGTTTCAAACTGAACTTATACACGCCCAAAGAGACATTTATTTCATAGCAAAGTATCTTCATGATAACAAAGACGTCAACGTATCAAAAGAGACAATTGAGTATTTCAAAGAGTTATGTAAGCTTTTTGAAATGTTAAAAGAAGGCTACTTTAAAAGAGACATAGCAATGCTTGAAAAAATTCACGATGTAGAAAAAGAGCTCGTATATAAAAAAGGTTATGATCTGCTAAGCACAAAGAAGGGAAAAGAACAAATAATAATTTACAGAATCACATCTTCAATAAGAGGATTTTATCTAGCATCAAGCCCACTAATTGGATTACTTCTTGATAAGGCTTAAATCAGTGTTTAAAAGTCTGTTTTCGTATTCTCCTTCAAAGAAGTTGAGCTTAGGTAATTTATCCATATGAACATTTCCTTCCTCGTCAGTCAATGTGTAAAGCAGGATTGCTCTTTCAATCAGCTCCCTTTTCTTGGGATGCAAAAGAAATGAATAACCGGTTGTTATAGAGTTATCATCAGTAATTGTTGGAAAATATGTTGAGCTGCCCGTATTTATCATCGCAGAACGTATCTCAACATCTGAGCAAAAATAACTGGCAAACACATCTGCAACGTTCTTGTCGTGGCTCATACAGGATTTCAAATATCTCACACCAAAAGCAATCATTGTAGATGTAGGAGTGTTAGAGACTGGAGTACTAAATTCTCCATGATTATAATTACGAACTATGAAATCTTCAGGAACAAAAGTTGGCGAATGCCTCTTGTTATTGTATAGCTTTTCAACATCCTCTTTGTCAGCCATCAAACAAGATCTTAGCAACGAGGATGTAAGTCTTTTGTCCATCCAATGAACATCTGACCCTAAGCGAGTGTATAAATCCAAGTCTTCCTTGTCCATCACAAGCTTTCCTCTATTTAGCTCATCCAATCCTTCTTCAACGTCTGTTATTTGGTTGTTTAGTATATCCCATAAGTAGTTGTATTCTATATTTGCTTTTGTTCCTATTTTTAAGACAGGATCAATCATTGCAGGCTCTTGCAAGCTAAACTCCTTGTAATCCTCATTTCTAAGTATCTCTGAAAGTGTTGGGCGCGGCTCTGTATTGTTGTTTTGGTAGATTGCAAGGTTTACAAAGGCACCACCTATTAGTACACCAACTCCAACCATTAAAGCAGGCTTTATAGAATTATATATCTGTCTTGCAAACTTGTTCAGGGACGGTTTCTCAAATTTCTTGAAATCTGATTCCACATGTCCAATAGTGTAAGACCATGAATTATTTCCATCATTCATCGTCAAACTCTTGTAAAGCATCTTTCTATATTTTCGTGGTACTTTCTTCAAGGCTTTCTTCAATCTTATTTCATGATTTTCCACATCTATGTTCTTTGCTTCTTTTCCATCTATTAAAAGTCTAATATAGTAGTCTTTGTCATCAACAGTTATCTTATGTCCTTCTCCCTGCTTTACAATTTCGACTTTATAATCAAAGGGTTTTTCTCCTGTCAATGCATAGTACATTGTAGCTGCAACTGAATAAGACTCTGTTCTCCCATCCGCATTTTCAGCCCATTTTGAAAACAAGGCATTTAGTAGCTTAGGATGAGTGTAAGGTGTTCCTCCTCTAGTTGGCAGGGTTGAAGGTTGAGAGCTCCATCTTTTGGTAGCATTTTGCAAATCAGTGAGTCTGACAAAATCTTTATTGTTGACAAGCGTGTTTGATGGTTTGATGTCACGTATAAAGCATGACTCTTCTACGTTTGCATAGTAAACAGCATCAACAACTTGTGAAAACAACTTATAAAACTTATTCTCATCTTTTATTGGTCCTTCTTTTTTTACAATTTCTTCAAGGTTTTTAGCATTAAAGTAAGACTCAACATTTATGTTCATTCCTGCAACTTTAAAATTATCAAGCACATCAATTAAGTGTGGATGTGCAAGTTTGTTTGATATGTTCGCCTCATTTGCATCCATATCCCTGTTCTTTGACTTGTTTATTATCGTGCAGATAGAGTTCTTGTCGAACTTTTCAAGTGGAACCTTCACAACTCTTAGTTTGTTTACTTCTCCTGAAACATACCTTGCAAGAAAAGTCTTTCTTGTGCATCCCTGTCCAAGTACATCTACAAGGTAATATCCCTTGTCTTTTAGAAAGTCCAAGATTACAGGTGATATGCCTGCGGTGATTTCTTCCTCATCAAATGATTGTTCTGCAGGTTTTTGAAGTATTTCAGATTCAAAATTCAAAGTACTCCGTATTTCATTAACAACTACCATTTGCTTCCTCCAAAATGTCTATAGTCAGTTTTACAATTGTCTTAGGTCTGAGTTTTTGTTCGAGAATTCGTGGTATTACTATTATTGACTGGCTGCCGTGCTTGGCGATTTTTTTTGTAAGGACAAATTGATTGTTTTTCATTTTACCACTAAGTAGTGAGTATGTATAAATTATGTATAATAAACCAATATTTAAATCTTTCGATTATTAGTTACTTAATAGTAATAACAAAGAAAACATTTAAATATCTCAAAAGAACACCTAACAAAAATGGGAGACGAACTTGACAAGAAGCCACCTATAAAAGCAAGAGAACCACAAAGTAAAGAGATAGATGAATTAGAGACAGCAATAGACCAACTATTCACAAACATCATATCAAACCACTTATTAAGAAAAGAAAATTACAACGTCAAAATCGATGTTCTTCCAAATGAAGCATTAGATAACAAAAAGATATATCTGGGAATGGGAAGGATGATAATAAAAGAGAATCCTCATTCAGGGTTTCACGTCTATGACATCTCAACCTATCCATGCCACTCTTGCGGATTTCACACAGAGCTTGACAGGTTGTCAGAAAGAGAGTTCTCATCAGTTGATGAAGTATTAAGAAGCGAGTATGTGCCAGAAAACTTGCTTGGAACAATCGCCATAGCAAAAAACAGCGAGAAGCACTTATCAGGAGATACTTTCTTTTCAATATTAAAAAATAAGTATGAAGCAGCATTAAGAAAAGAGCAGCTTTAGATAAATTCTAAAATAAATAAAAAAAGAAAAAGTTATAAGCAACCCGATAAAGAAGCGATCATGATAAGAAAAGGTTGGAAAAGATTACAGCTGCCAAAAAGCGAATTAAGCAAAGTATACACTCATCAAATAATACAGGCAATAGCAATATCAATGGTTGCGATTTTCATTCCAATTTACCTTTTACAACTTGGATTATCGCTTCAAAACGTTTTTATTTTCTTGTTTGTACAATTGACTTCATTTGCAATAAGCTGTTTTATTGTCGCAAAAATAATTACTAAATTTGGAATAAAAAAAGCTCTATTAATAAGAGTACCAATGTATATAATTGCGTTAGTTTTTCTAATACTTATCAAATCAAATCCAACCCTGCTAAAAATAAACTTAGCATTGGCAATCTTAATTGGATTTGTAGACAGTCTATATCTATTGTCACTTAGCGTGTTATTCTCAGAATTAATAACAGATAAAAAATCAGGTTCAGAAACAGGAAAATACCTTTCACTACCACAACTTGGTTCAATTGCAGGACCAATTATTGGAGCACTATTAGCAATATACATTGGATTTACACATTTATTCATAATTGTTGGTTTAATTCTCTTAGTATCTCTAATTCCAGTTATCAAAATAAAACAAGAGCTTGCAGAAAAGGAGTTTTTTCCAAAAAACATAATCCAACTGTATTTAAGTCATAAAAAACTATCTTTTCAAATGATTCTATACGGAATTTTAGGAACAGCTTATTGGACATTGCTACCGATTATGATTTATCTTTCAAAAGACATATTATCACTTGGAATAATCTGGACGATAATATTATTCTTAGAAGCAATAATTATCTTTGTTTTAGGAAAGTTTTCAGATAACATAAATCGATTAAAAGCAATAAAGATAAGCGCAATTATTGGAACAGTATTTTTAATCATAACCAGTTTTTTGCTCAAAAGTCAGATATTATTATATTTTGCATTAGCAAAAAGTATTGTCTTTTCAATAATACTGGTTCCAATGGAAGCAACAATCTATCAAAAAGCTAACGAGTCAAAAAAAGCCATATCATTTATAATACTAAGAGAAGTTTGTATATGGATTGGAAGGGTAATCTGGTTTGTCCCAGTAATAATTCTTGCATCAAAACACGAAATAGGGTTCTATATGTCGGCTTTAGGATCACTCTTAATGGCATTAATATAAGAAAAAGATTAAAAGAAAAAAAGAAAATAAAAAAAAGAAAAAACTTAATCTAAGTAAAACCTCGCCTTAGAAGAGTCAAATCTCCAATCAACCGGAAGCCTTCCTGAACTCTTATAGTATTTTACCAATCGGTTTATTTTAGAGTCTGTCAATTGCAAGCCCCTCTTTGCAGGCTGGTCATGCTTGTTCTCCTCAAGGTGTTTCCTTATAAAAATAGATTTCCTAATCAAAGCTATCAAGTCTTCAGGAATTTCCTTTTGGACTTCCTTCTCCTTTAATATCTTGTTTATGGTTTTCTTAGTTATGAGTTTTACATCTGGAATACCATAAGCATCCCTAAGTCTTATGCCTATCTGTGAAGAGGTCAATCCTTCCTTTGCATACTTGACAATTAACAGTTCAACTTCTTTTGGTTTATGAGTTACCCATGAGGGTATAACTTTTTTCACTGGCTTTGTGCTGCCAGATTTTCCTTTTGCTCTAGAGTGCATTCTCGCCATAATATTTACCTTCCGATAAGAATAAGCTTCTTATCCAGCCTGAGCAAGCCATTTTCTGACCGGCTCATCCTTCTTTGTTAAGATTAGAGAAAAAAACGCTTCTTTATAAAATTATTGAAAAAGAAAATAATTCGACAAAATTTTTAAATTAACGAATAAAAGCCTGATTGCAATGAGAATAATAAAAGCAAAGGATTATGACAACATGTCTGCAAAAGCAGCGACGATAATTGCAAATGAGATAATGCTAAACCCAACAATCACGATTGGCTTTGCGACTGGAAACACCATGCTTGGGCTTTACAAGAGCCTAGCAAAGATGCACAGCGATCTTGGCGTTGATTTTTCCAAGATAACAACTTTTAACCTTGACGAATATCATCCTATCAAGAAAGACAATAAAAACAGCTACCACCAATTCATGTTTGAAAACTTGTTCAACCATATAAACATTAATCGCCAGAACATAAACCTGCTCAACGGCAGCACAAAAGACCCAACTGCTGAGTGCAAGAATTACGAGTCAAAGATAAGAAACAACGGCATAGACATACAATTATTGGGAATAGGCATAAATGGTCACATCGGATTTAACGAGCCAGGCTCCTCTTTTAACTCAAAAACCCGATTGATTGAACTTGACGAGACAACCATAAATGAGAATTCTAAATATTTCAAGAATAAAAAAGATGTTCCAAAACAAGCCTTGACGATTGGCATATCAACTATTATGTCTGCAAAAAAGATACTGCTGCTAGCAAATGGTAAGAAGAAAGCAGAAGCGCTAAAAAAAATGTTGCAAGGACCAGTCACAGAGGACTGTCCTGCAAGCATTCTTCAAAGGCATCCTGAAGTAGTTGTTATTGTTGATGATGAAGCTGCAAGCCTTTTAGATATGGAAAGCATTCCAAAAGAGATATGCGGCTACAAGATAATAAGCGACGACAACCTGCCTAAGAACAAAAAGATTGCAGTAATAAGTCCGCACCCTGACGACTCTTGCATTGGTCCAGGCGGCACAATGGCATTGCTATCAGACAAAAACGACATTCACACAATAATAATGACGACGGGTTATCGGGCATTTATCCCAAACACCACAAAAGAAGAGAGAATAGATATCAGAGAACATGAAGTAATTGAGGAATCCAGAATACTTAACTCAACACCTCATTTTTTGAAGCTTGAATTCTATGACAGCGGAAAAGAACCACTCGACGAAGATATAGAAAAAGTTTTCAAAAAGCTAAAAGAACTAGACCCAGACATAGTAGTGCTTCCACAAAAAAATGATCTTCACTCAACACATAAAAAGTCAAGAGACATAACACTTGAAGCCCTAAAAAGATTAAAAAAAAGTGTCGAGCTTTGGAGTTATGAAAGCCCGTGGGGGTTGTTTAACAAAGGAGACTTTAACATGATAACGTCAATTCCTGAAAATCGATTCCAAAAAAAGCTTGAAGCAATAAAATCCCACAAGACACAAGTTGAGAGAACAAATTACGTTACTGTAGCTGAGTCTCTTGCAAAGCTTAGAGGCGCATTAATACCAGAGCAGGAACTCTTTGGATTTGGAAGCAATAAAAAAATAAATCCACATATAGAATTGTTCTACGCAGAAGAATTCAAAAAGTAAATAAAAAATAAAATTATTTCTTTCCTATCAGGATTATTCCATCGCCACGGTCAATGTTTAAGCCTTTGAACATTCCAACAATGTCTCCTACTGGTTTTGGCGTTTCGTCCATTAATGCTCGTCCGTAGACGCCTTCACAGATTAGTTTTTCATTGACGCTTGGCGCGTACGCTCTCGCGATTATCATTATCTCTTGTGTTGTTGGCACTCCGTTTGGAAAAAATACTATGCCATTATCACTACACAAGTGCTTAAAGCCAGCTGCGACAAGCGGGTTTTGTGTTCTGGTCATGATTATATCTGATGGGTGTGTTTCTAGACGTAAATCATTCACCATCTTGTATAATCCTTGCTGCTGGATTTCCCGCTTGAACAATGCGCTGCTGAAGTAGTTGACAGTTTGCCCTGCAAGCATCATCATGTCGTTTGTAGTGTAGCCGACAATCCTGTTTGCATCCTTTACGTCTTTTATCAGGTATATCACATCCACTCCAACAGTTCTCTCCCATGTCTCTTCTATTGGTGTTGACTTCTTGAATGCATCAATACTTATTGCATTGAGCTCTTTGACTAATACTTCCTGTTCTAGTTTTCCAAGTTTAGAAGGGTTTTCTATCATCTCGACCAGGAAGCCATTAATTCTTCCAAGATCAATGATACCGACAACCACCCTTCTCTATTTCTTCTTTTTTCTGTTTCATTTTTTCATCCCTCCAACTATCATCCTTCTGCCCGGACTTGAACCGGGATCTATTGGTCTACAGCCGACCGCTCTAGCCATTGAGCTACAAAAGGCTTATGAGATAGTAAAACAAGTGACCAATATATATTTAGTTGAATAATACTCAATTATTAACCATAAAATTTATATATTATTGAATATTATACAAAAAAATGAAAGATATAACCCCAAAATTAATCAGTTTGTTAAAAGAAGGATACTGCACACCACAAATTGCCAGGATGGCTAAAAAACTCAGCGAACCATCAACAACGCTACAATACAACATAAAAAAACTTGAAAAAGAAGGCTCGATAAAGGCTTACAAGGCAGTGTTTGACTACAAGAAAATTGATGAGGGTTTTTGTGCGTTTGTACTAATAACACTCTCACCTAACGAGTACGGCGACCCTGAAAGAGTGGGAAGAGAATTAATCAAGCATTCTGAGATAGAAAGCATCGATGTAATAACAGGCGACTGGGAAATGGTACTAAAAGTAAGAGTTAGTGACCAAGATGCATACTACAATTTTGTTAAAAACGTAATATCCAGAAAAGGTATCACAAAGATAAAAACCCTTACAAGCTTAAAACAATTAAAAACAGAGTTTGTTGAATTGTAAAAAGAAAAAAAAGAAAAAAATCACGCTTTATAATATCCATAAAACACTTTTTCTTTTGGAGCTCTGAAATGATAAGCACTAAAGAGATAGTCTTCTTCAACAACAGTAAGCATCCCTATTAATTTAGATATGTTTGTTGGTGTTATCTTTAGATTCACAATTCTAATTAATTCATTCTTTGCTTGTTTTTTGTGTCTCTTCTGTGCATTTTTTGGAAGAGCTTCTTGTAAATTTCGACCTATAATATCCAGATGATCAAATTTTCTATACAAAGAGAGCACACACTCAAAACCATCAAAGTATTCTTCCAACTGAGTATCTATTTTTTCCATCAACTCATAGTCTGCCTTTGGTACTTCTCTTATGCGCGAGGTTATGTCATTCGCCTCAATCTCATCCATTCCGCCACCTATCAACAACTTTAATGCAGTATCAGCATTATCATGAGTTGTGTTGTACTTTTCCAATTCTTTGGTGTAAATCCCTTCAAACTCATGAAGCCAGTCCTCCTTCTCTATGGCAGTTTTTATTTCCTTTGAAAATCTCTGTTGAAAATTATCAAGTCGTTGTTGTAAATCGTTCAATGTCATTTTATCCTCCGTGTTTTAAGTCCGCAGACTATTACAAACAAAAAATTTAAATAGAATATTAACTTAATGTAAAATAATTCACAAAAAAAACAATATTTGTAAAATGGTAACCATCTCACATCTCGTTGAAAAAATCATTGAAAAAAAACCGTTTATACAGGAAGCTCTAAGCAAAGGAATAATAAACAATGCAGCACTAGCTGAAGAGTTAAAGCCAATAATAGAAAAAGAACTAAAGAAAAAAATAAAATTCTCTGCTGTTAACATGGCAATAAGGAGACTTTCTGAAAAACTAAAAAACAACTTTACTGAGAATACAAAATTTGACAACAAATCAGACATAACAATTAAATCAAATCTTGTCGAAATAGTTGTATATAAAGAACAAGAAACTCAAGAGAAAATTAAGAAAGTTCACGACTTAATTGATTTTAAGAAAGGAGATTTTTTTTCAGTAACACAGGGAAATTATGAAGTAATGATAATAATTAATGAAAAACACGAACAAAAAGTAAAAACTTTTTTTGATAAAAAAAATATTAAGAAAGTAATATCTGGACTTTCCAGCTTGACTGTAAATCTCCCTGAAGAAGCAGTTGAAACCATAGGATACTTTTATGTTGTGACTAGAGCATTAAATTGGGAGAATATCAATATAGTAGATATAGTATCAACATTTACAGAAATGACTTTTATAGTAAAAGAAGAAGATGCTGCAGCAAGCTTTAACACACTAAGAAAACTAATAAAAAACAAATCTTACTACAGTATCTCCGATTGGAAAATGACTCCTCCTTAGTGCTCGAAAAAAAGCACATAGGAGAAGTGCATGGTTATGTTTACCAAACAAACCATGACACATATAACATCGTTTTTACAAAAAACTTTCGATTCTTGTAGTA
>JAHJQL010000072.1 GCA_018819065.1 Nanobdellota archaeon
ATAAGAATCTACCTTACCAGTATCAAAAGGATTAGAACCATCATTACAAATAGGCGTAGAACATGTTTGTCCTGGGCATGAATAAATCTTACAACCATAAGAATCTACCTTACCAGTATCAAAAGGATTAGAACCATCATTGCAAATAGGCGTAGAACATGTTTGTCCTGGGCATGAATAAATCTTACAACCATAAGAATCTACCTTACCAGTATCAAAAGGATTAGAACCATCATTACAAATAGGCGTAGAACAAGCAGTTGGCTCACATAAACTCTTATCTACAATGTTTTTTCCGCCACCAACAAAGCCCGCCTCAACAACACATTTACTCTTAGGCATTATTGCATAAGTTGAAGTAGTCTTAATCATATTAGCACCATAACCAAAACTTTCACAACAAACATCAGCACCCGTGCCTATTTGACAATAATAAACTTTGCAACCATAAGAATCTACCTTACCAGTATCAAAAGGATTAGAACCATCATTGCATACAGGCATAGAACAAGTTTGTACTTGCATAATTTTTGTTTGTGAGGCACTTATTTCAATGACTCTTCCAGTAATTGGAAAAGCAAAAGTAATATTTGTCATTGCCAAAACTACAATTGCTACAAAAAGACCGTATAATATTTTATTTTTCATTTGTTCACCTTTTGAAAGTATAATACTATTATTTAAACATCTATCTATAATTTCTATTGGAATTGAACTTATTAAAGGTTTCGGATTTGGTCAATAGAAACCAATAAAAAGCCAAACAGATTCTTACCTATATGGTTGAGGTTATTCCAGTTCCAAGATGCCCAAAATGTGATTATGCTCTCACACTTCTTGAAAAACGAGATAAATACAAATGTGCATTATGTGATGGAATATATACCACAAGGGAGATAGATTTGATCCAGTTCCATAAGTGGAATAAGAGAGAAAAGGAAAAAGACAGACAGGCGCGCGGTATCAAACCAAAAATAGTAACCGAAGAGGTTAAAAATCAGTATTCTTCAAAGTCGGAACAAAAACGATTAGATTCTCGGGAATAAAATCACTTCCCACTTAAGCACATTCGGAACTACTGATCATGGCGAGTTCCGAGTCATCATTATTTTCATGCGCGTTTGAGACGTATGATTTTCCAAGTTCTGGATATAAATAGTTTTTATTCATCATAGTTATTTTAGATTATTATATGCATATTATACTTATTTATAAGTCTTATCAGGCAAAAATATTAAAACAAAAAAACATTATTGTTAAGATGATGAAAGAGGCAAGTTACTATAAATCCAAAAATGATAATAAAGTTCAGTGTTTGCTGTGCCCTAAGAAATGTACCATTAAGCCTGAAAACGTGGGCTTTTGCAGGGTTAGGAAGAACATTAATGGAAAACTCTATTCTCTAGTCTATGGACGCGTCGCAGGAGGATTAGCAGTTGATCCTATTGAGAAGAAGCCTCTTTTTCACTTCCTGCCTGGATCAGGGGTGTTAAGCTTTGGAACTGTTGGCTGCAACCTTTCATGTAAGCACTGCCAGAACTTTAACACATCCCAGATACAACCTGGCCAAGGCTTTGAAAAAGATTTTTTACCAATAGACATCGTCAAGGTTGCAAAGGAGAAGGGTTGTGAAACAATAGCATTTACTTATAACGAGCCAACCATATTCTTTGAGTTCATGCTTGAAACTGCAAAGATTGCTAAAAAAGAAGGATTAAAGTGCGTCATAGTTTCAAACGGCTTTATCAACCCAAAGCCTTTAAGAGAACTTTGCAAGTACATCAACGGAGCAAACATCGACTTAAAAAGTTTTAATGACTTGTTTTACAGGCACGTTACGAGTGCGTGGATTAAGCCTGTTCTTGAAAGCATAAAAATCTTAAAAAAAGAGGGTGTCTGGGTGGAGATTACAAACCTCTTAATACCAACGCTTAACGATGATTTGGGAGAAATCAAAAAGATGTGTGTCTGGATAAAAGACAACCTGGGCGCTGACGTCCCACTTCATTTTTCAGCGTTTCACCCAGATTTTGAGCTTAGAAACATTCCGCCAACGACACCAGCAACACTTCTTAACGCTTATGACGTTGCAAAAAGTGTTGGATTACATCATGTATATATTGGAAATGTTATGATGAGGGATTATGAGAACACCAAATGTCCTAAATGCAAGTTGCTCCTCATTGAAAGGATTGGTTATAACATCTTGCAAAACAACATATTTAAAGGCAGGTGCAAGTTCTGCAATGAAAAAATGAGTGGTGTTTTCAAATGATAAGCTTTGCCTGCAAGAAGATAGAACTAAAGGACTTAATCAAGTGCAGCTTTGACCTCAACAAGACCGATTACGTCGTTTTTAATTTTCTAATGAAAAAAAATAAGGAGTTCTCAGTGGAGAAGATTGCAAAGGCGCTTGTTTTTGAGAGGAGCTCTGTTCAAAAAGCAATTCAAAAACTAGTTTTTAGAAATCTTGTTCTTCGAAGGCAGGTAAATCTAGAGCAGGGCGGGTACAAATTCTTTTACTCGATAAATGACAGAGAAGAAATCAAGAGGCGCATACAAGAAATAATCGATGGGTGGCATCGAAAGGTTAAAGAAGCGATAAAAGACTGGGGTTAAACAGATGTTTAATATTCCTCCTTGTAGATATTATCAGAATTCACCCCTAGTTCTATAAGCAGCTCTTTTGACTGCTCAACCATCACTGGCAATCCGCATAGGTATGCTTGTTTGTTTTTGAAATCCTTGACATATTTTACCAGTTTGTCCTGGACATATCCAACCTCTCCGTCCCAGCCGTCTTCTGGCTGACTTATAGTAATTATTATGTGAAAATTTTTGTGATTTTTCTGCCATTCATAAAGTTCATCCTCATATATTATGTCTTCTTTTGTTCTAACTCCGAGGAATAAGTAGAATAACTTTGGATTATTATCCCTAAAGGCTTTTCTAAGCATTGACATGAAAGGAGCAATGCCCGTTCCTGTGGCCATGAATATATCTCCTTCTTGGATTGGTTCTTTTAGAGTCATCTTTCCAAGTGGACCGGCTAGTTCTATGGCTGCCCCTGGCTTTAGCGAGAAGAGGTGACTTGTTAGTTTTCCCCCTGGAACTAGTTTGATGATTAATTCGATGTACTCGGCATGCACTAAGTCTCTTGGCGGGGGGGATGCGATTGAATAAGCCCTTTCAATTTTTTTTCCATTCACAAATGCTTTTAACATGACAAATTGCCCTGCTTGATAATAAAAATGCTTTGAGTCTTCTAATCTAAACAAGAAAGAACTAACATCAGCTGTCAATTTTTTTATCTCTACAATCGTTGCTTTCATAAAATCCATAAAACAATCTTTGAAATACTAGTTATATAAATTTTTTGGACAAAAAGGCTTCATCCAATAAATACTTTAAGTCGTTATTCTTATAGAATTTTATGGGAGAGCCAAATATTCGGCTCAACCCACAAATAGACTCTATTCGAAATAGAGTCTTGTTGGAAAGGGCTGTTAAGCTTTTACTCTCGATTG
>JAHJQL010000073.1 GCA_018819065.1 Nanobdellota archaeon
CACCTGCCCAACAGACTGTCCTCCTTCATCATGCACATTCAACGAACAAACAATAACACACGAACAAAGCACAACAGCATACCAAACCTCAAACGTATCATTCGGACAAAACTGCAACTCACAAACAAGAACATGCAACAACGGAGTGTTAAGCGGAACATATCAATACCAAAGCTGCACAGTAGGACCAGCACCTAGCTGCAACCTGCCATGGGGAGGAACAACACCACACAACACAAACGTAACAGCATACCAAACCTCAAGCGTATCACTCGGACAAAACTGCAACTCACAAACAAGAAACTGCAACGCAGGAACACTAAGCGGAAGCTACACATACCAAACATGCAGCGTACAAGGATCACCTAGCTGCAACCTGCCATGGGGAGGAAGCATACC
Source organism: Nanobdellota archaeon (assembly GCA_018819065.1). Classification (GTDB taxonomy): domain Archaea; phylum Nanobdellota; class Nanobdellia; order Woesearchaeales. The sequence goes on from JAHJQL010000073.1 coordinate 400, forward strand.
GCATGGAGACAGCACAACAGCATACTTAACAAACAGCGTGGCATGCGGACAAACATGTAACTCACAAACAAGAAACTGCAACAACGGAGCACTAAGCGGAAGCTACACACAACAAATATGTAATGTTGCGTTGTGTCCTGGAAAGTGTAATAAAGATAGTGATTGTCTAAGGATTTCTTTAGATGATATTTATACTCCACTATGTGTTGACGGAAATTGTACTTGTTTATATGATAAACAAGGAATCTATTATCATCCTACGTTGGGATGTACACGAGAAAGAAATCCTTGTGTGACAGAGAAAATGAGTAGATTGAAATCAAATATGGATGCAGAAGCGATACATTCCAGATATCTTTACGATGACGGCTCAACGTACTGCTGGAAGAACTGTGGTTCTAGAGGTTGGGTTATTGATTGTGCTGAACCAGTCACGTGGTTTGACAACAGACCAGTATAATAAAGAGATTTACTATAATGAGATTTAAAAAATATTTTTTTCAATTAACAATTATATTCTTATTAATAATCTTGAGTTTTCACTTATCTTTAGCTCAGGAATCTGAGTGTGACTTGGTTGGTTTTGAATCAACTCTTGATGGTGAAACAGTCTTTTGGACTTGCACTCAGATACTTGGAGGAACCCCTCCTAATCCTCCGCAAGCTTGGATTGACGCTTGCGTAGCCGTGTGCGGATGCAGATATCCGCCATGCTGCAAAGTAAGTAATGAAAATTGTACTAATAACGCTGATTGCTGCAGCGGTTACTGCAGGTCTGATTATGCAGGATTAACGAAGTACTGTGCTCAGGACTCAACTTCCTGCGTACACTCAGCAACTCAATATCTTGACTATTCTTTTGCGCCTCAATGCCAGATTTATGGCAGCAGCGGCACTCCCGGCAGCCGTTTTCAATGCATAACTGGTGTTTGGACTGGTAGTTCTTGTGGTTTTGTAATAAATTGTATTGATGACTGTAGTGGAGAGCAAACAGCTAATAGTTGCAGTGACGGCTCGCCAGCTACTTGCAACGTAGGTGGCGCTGGAACAACAGCAATTAGTGCCGCAGATGGCCAATACTGCGCTGGAAACAGCATGCTTTCATGCAGCTCTTCAAACCCTGCTGCTTGCGTTGGCGGAACCTACATCTCAGAACCTGACGATGACCAAATCATATGTGAGTGCGTCATTACTGGCACTCAAGGCTTATGTGACAACCCCGGAGAGCAAGGTTGCTGGGACGATATAACTAGTAAGTGTTGTGGTGATGACGGCGCAGCTGACAACTGGGCCTCGACAAACGGTTTTTGCACTAACGGAGTCTGGTCTAGTGGTATTCCTATCAGGCCTAACAATCCTTCTGCGATGAACCAATCGCCTGGCCCTGAAGGAGCTATGAGCCTTTACAACCGTCCAAGCTTTTACTTCACAATATCATCTAATGACTCTGCGAATATATTACTTGGTTACCGGATACAAATAGATAACCACTTAGATTTTTCTTCTCCAGCAATTGATTATGCCTGGAGCGGCTCTACAAATAAGCTTAACACTATAACTTACACTATTCCTAACGGCTCAGAGCTTCGGGATGACCCTTATTATTGGAGGGTTAAAGCCATTGATAACAGAGGCCTTGAGTCTGACTGGATGCAGTTCATGCTACCAGGAATAATTGATTTCATAGTCAACACTTTCAGCAACGACACTTTGAATGACTACAACTTTTCAGGCTGCTGGGGGGTTACTTTGTGCGGCCAGAATTATACCTGCGGAGTTTATGACCGTTTATGCGTTGAAGATTTCTTAGGCGCAGACTCATTTGCCACTTGTCTAAACAACTTTGGAAGCGGCACAAGCGACTTTTACAAGTGCGCAGACCCTGACTGTTCAAGGACTTGCTTTAACGGCACTGTAAAACAGTATGATTCTAACATGCCAATTAACAATTCAGAGGTTAGTTATGAGATAAATGTTTGGAACGGCACAGGGGTTGAGACATTGAGAGGCTACACTTACAGCGACTCAGCTGGCTATTACAGGTTAAGCCTTCCGCCTGGAAACGGCATCTACGTATTAGCTGACGCCAGAGGATTTGCACCCGCCTTGGCAGGCCCGTTCTTTAACATGATTCTTGATGAGTGCAAAGAATTAAACTTTATACTAGTCAACGGCACTTGCCAGGATGACTGCACAAAGCTTGGAAGCAACTACTGTAGCGCTAGCTGCCACAACGAGGGAAGCCCAACAGGCATTTGCTTGTTTAACACCTCAACCACATTTACAAACGATGCAGGAACAGATGTGCCTATAAAATCCCCTTTTCAAGGCTGCAGCGAGCTAGGAGTAAAATCTAGCAGCCACGCTAATCTTGGGACTTATGAAAAGAATGGAGTCCAAATGTGTGTCAAGGTTGAGTGCTGCAAAGGAACACCTTTTGAGAGCCCCTGCCCTGTTTCAAACATAACATCCACAGACTTAAAGGATGCTATAAAAGTGTCTAGGATTGCAAAGTACAAGGGTCAAACCGTTAAGATTAATACGTATTACTGGGAATAAAACCCGTTGTTTCTGCGAAAAGTTTTTTAATATATAATGTTAATTGCTAAACTAGATGAGAAAAAGAGGTTCGTATTTCTTTGTATTAGATGCAATGATAGGTGGCGCTATATTCTTAGTTACAGTCATAATAATCATTAGTTCGCAGCTAAACACCCCTGATAAGAGGCAGAGTTACTTGTTGGCAAACGACGTCATGTACTTGTTGTCAACGACTAAAATCATTGATTTTAGGAATCCTTACATATCCACTCTTGCAAATGACGGCAACATAACTGATTATGAACAGTCTTTATTCCTCCAAATATCAGAGTTTTACTATACTAACAGGACTGAGCTTGCCAAAAACCTTACAAAAGCAGTTCTTGAAACAGTCATCTTAGAGCAGTACGGTGTTAGCTACTCGATTGGTGATGAAATAATCTATAACCGCTTTATGGATCGATTCAACAACTCCAGGATGGCGCTTACATCCAGAAAATTATCATTCCTGATTATCAATGAAACCACTTATTTTGGGCCTGACGTTGCGGAGCTGAAGATATGGATATGAATAAAAAAGCAATATTATTCACTTTCATAGCGATAATTATATCTTCGCTTTTAACGTTGATATTTGCAACTAGCCAAATAACCCCTTTTGATCAGGACGTCGAACTTGACAAGTCAAGAGTGACTACGATGAATGATTACGTCTTGTCATTAATTGCATATTCTCAGACCAGCTTAGAAATATCAGGCTACAGGGCTTTAGAGGGCATGATAGAATTCATCTCGACTAATCACTCGTTCTCTGATGCTAAGGATATCAACAAGTCATTTTCAGAATGCGTCATGAACGCAACCCTAAAAGGCGGGCCCTGCCCCTTGATGGGCAACATGACTATAACAAGCATGATAGATAATGTCAAGAACATTTCAAAAAATGAATTTGGGTATAGCGACATAGACATACGCATCAGTGATTTGTGGCTTGACCAAGAAAAGGCTTTTGCAGTGACTGCACACATGAAAATCACTGTTTTTTTGAACGGACGAGATGTTATTTGGAACATAACAAAGAATGTATCACAAGAAATATCCATTGTAGGGCTAAAAGACCCTTTATACTTCTCAATGCCTTACAACACAACTTTCTTAGAGACAAGAATAGCCCTTGGAACCTTTAACTATACAACTTTTGAAATATTCGTCAACAGCACAGAGTATATGAGTTCACAAGTCGGCTTGATAACAAATGACACCTTCGGAGAAAGTTATAAGCCTCTAAGCTTTTTTGGAAGGCTTGCAAATAATCCAAATGTGAAGAGCGACCCTTACCTAACGATAATATCAGTCGTCAGCCCAAAGAAGCTTGAAGACGCAGGAATTCTTCCCGCAAGCCAGCCTAGAAATGTGAGCTACGTCGATTTCCTGTTCAAAAAACAGTATTCAAACTGTTTAAACCTTAAAAAAGTGAAGAATGACAACAGCGGAGCGATAATTGATGATTGGCATGCAAGGCTAGTGTTTGGGTTCAACAGCTCAGAACTAGACGATACATCATGCTAAAACTCGTCGAATAATCACTTATCAATAATGAACAAATTTTATATAATGAGCAGAGTCATAAATTAACAATGGTAGATGAAACTATAACGACAACTGTTGATTCCCTAATTGAATTATTAGAAGATATTGACCGTATAAAATTAGAAGAAGCCGCCAAAAAACTTGACCTGCCAATTGATGTCGTACAGTCATGGACTGACTTCTTAGTTGAAGAAAAAATAATTGGGATTGAATACAAGTTCACCACTCCATACATATACCTAAACAAGAAAAAGCAAAAAGAAAGTTTGAAAAAAGATGAAGAAGAAACAGCATCAATTGACAAGTTCAAGCAAGAATTTGAGAAGAAAGCCCAAGAGAAGAAGATATCAAAAGACAAAGCAACAGACCTTTGGAAGAATCACATAGTAGAAAAGCTTGATCAGAAGAAAGAATTCTTCTACCAAGAAGCAAAGAAGAGAGGATTTTTCAACGCAGAAGAGTTGTGGAATGAATATAAAAATAAGATGATGAGCATGTACGATGGACATAAATAAGTTTTTGCAAAAAGAAATAATTGAATTCCTTGAAAGAAAAAAAGAAGGTAGAGAAGATATAATCGCAGAGGTTGAAGAGGAAAGATTAGAAGGCGGCAGTTATCTGACTAAGAAAGATTATGTAAAACTACTCCAAGACGCCCTTGCAAAAAAAGATGTGGGTACTGCGAAGAACTTGTTTAACGAAGCGCAGGGCAGACTAACAAATGCTGCTAGTGAAGATGAAAGGCAGCACTTCACAATGGTCATTGACAAGTTATACGCGAAGATTAAAGAATTCTCAATAGAAGAAGAGGAGATAAAAAAGAGGATTGAAAAAGAGAGAGCAAAGCAAGAAGATCTTAAGCGAGAGCTTGAAAAAGAGAAAGAACTGCTTGAAAAAAAGAAAGATGCCACACAGAAAAAACCAGTTGAAAAAGATAAAGAACAAAAGAAGAAGCTGTCACCTATTGAAGAGTTAAAAGCCAACATAAAAAAAGACATGGCAGAATCAGCACTTAACATTTCTAGCCACCTACAAAAAGGAAATCTCAAGCCTGCAATGGAAGAATACAACTTGATGAAAGAAAAATTCAAGGCATTCCCAAAAGATAACAAGGAAGAAAAAGAAGAATTGTTCAACGACTTAATATCGAATTATTACCAGATAAAAAAGGTTGAAAACAAGATAAAGAAAGAAGAGGAAGAAGTAAAAGTCCAAAAAACAAACATAAACAAAGAACAGTTTGAAAAGTCAAAGCAAGAATCCTTGCTGTCATTAAAAAAAATGAAGGTGTTCCTGCAGCAGGATGACTTGAAAAAAGTCATTGATGAGTATAAAAAATTAAAATCCATATTTAATGAATTCCCAAAAGGCTATGAAGCAGAAAGAAAATCATTGTACGAGAAGATAATGCAAGTTTATAGCGAGATAAAGAATAGGACGTCTGCATCAAGAAAATCACAGGAGCTAAAAGCCCAAGATTCAAAAGAGCCGATAAAAGAATCAGCGGAAAGCATTGAAGAGAAGTCCTTCGTGAAAAAAATTGTTGACTTAAAAGAGGATTTGAAACAGACAATACTATTGATGAAAGAAAGAAAACTCCCAGAAGCACAACTTAAGCTAATAAATGTTAAACATTGTGTGGAGATGCTGCCTGATGAAAAGAAACCTGAGAAGGAACAATTTGAGAAGATAATAGACCAAGTAAATCACAGGTTAAACTTCCTTAAACACTCAAGCGAGCTAAACCAAAATGCCTGAAAACAAAGAAGATAACAAGGTAAACATAGTTGAAATAGATAACTACTCATTAAACATTAATTACATAGTCGTTGACATAAAGATAACTACCAGGGATGACAAGCCTGTGCCCCAGTACGAAGCATCAATAACAAACATCAGCGAGACTACAAAGATAATCCTTGAAAAAATCAGGCAGGAATTCGTAACAAGGGTTGACTTTGAGCAGATGGAAAAAAACGAGGACAAAGACTCCGCGGATATAAAATCAAGGTTTGAAGGAGAGATTAGAAAGCTCATAAATAAGTACTTCCCAAAAACAGATGAGAAGACTATGAACATGCTCACAAACTACCTAATAGAAGAAAACTTGGGTCTTGGAAAAATAGAGATACTGCTTAACGATCCAAACCTTGAAGAGATAGTCATAAACAACCACACAGAGCCTGTCTGGGCTTATCATCGAAAGCACGGCTGGACTCAGACAAACATTTCAATCCCAAGCGAAGCAAGAATTAGGCATTACGCAACGATGATTGGGCGAGACGTTGGAAAAGAGATAACAACCCTAAATCCTTTGATGGACGCACACCTAATGACTGGGGACCGTGTAAACGCGACACTCACACCAATATCATCCAAGGGCAACACTATAACCATTAGGAAATTCGCGACTGACCCTTGGACTATTACTAAATTCATAAATTCAAAGACTATATCACTTGAAGGAGCAGCCCTCATATGGTTAGCCATCCAAAACGAGTTATCAATACTAGTAGCTGGTGGAACAGGCTCAGGAAAGACATCCATGCTTAACGCGTGTGCAAACTTCTTCCCGCCAAACCAAAGAATCCTATCAATTGAAGACACCAGAGAATTGACTCTTCCAAAAAACCTTCACTGGGTACCACTTGAGACTAGGCTTGCAAACCCTGAAGGCAAAGGCGGAGTAAGCATGCTTGACTTAGTAATCAACAGCTTGAGAATGAGGCCTGATAGAATAATAGTTGGAGAGATAAGAAGGCAAAAAGAAGCAGAGGTATTGCTAGAAGCAACAATAACAGGCCATTCAGTGTATGGAACATTCCACGCAAACAACGCTGAAGAAGTCATAATGAGAATGACAAACCCACCAATAAACATTCCAAAACCAATGATTAGCTCACTAGGACTAATACTAGTCCAAAACAGGAATCGGCGAACCGGAAAGAGGAGAACCCTGCAAATAGCAGAGATAATGCCAACAGGGGACGTAAACATCATCATGCAGCTAAACCCAAGAAAAGACTGTATTGAGAGGAAGAACAATTCAATAACCATGATTGAAACCTTAAAGCTATACACTGGGATGAGCCAAGAAGAAATCGATTTAGACCTCAAACAGAAAATGTACATCCTTAAATGGATGATAGACAACAAGATTGAGGAAGTCGATGATATAGGTGAGGTAATGGCTAAGTATTACATGGGTAGGCTTAAGCTTGAAAGAAAATGAGTTGGAAAATTACGCTTAACAAGTTATCACTAACTTCTATATCCAAAAGACTAGCACACCTTTTTCCGGACTTGAAAAAAAACTTGTGGATAGCAAGGATAAACAAGACCCCTGAAGAGTACACAAAAGAAAAGCTTAGACTAGCATTGATGAGCGGGGGTACAATGGCAATATTGACGTTCTTCCTCGTGGACAAGCTTAACAAGTCATACTTTACAATCCTGTTCTCATTCATAATATTCACAGCGGTGTTCTTCTTCTTGTTTTTCAAGCAAGTAGCTGCCAAAGTTGCGGTGATGGAGAAGCAGATTGACAGAGAAGTGTTATTCGCCGGTCGGTTCTTACTAGTAAAGCTTAACTCAGGACAGCCACTCATAAACGCGCTTGTGGATGCGTCAAAGAGTTATGGAGTCGCTAATGATTACTTTAAATCAATAGTTAGGGATATAGATATGGGGACTCCTTTAGAAGAAGCCCTTGACAAAGCAATCAAGTTCACCCCTTCAAATAGGATGAAGAAGATATTATTCCAGATAACAAACGCCTTAAAGATAGGAATAGACGTTACCCAAACACTAGAAGCCACCCTTGACCAGATTGCAGAAGAGCAGCTAGTTGAGATTCAGCGTTATGGAAAAAAGCTTGGCAGCGTCACGATGTTTTACATGCTTGGAGCAGTAGTACTGCCATCGCTTGGATTAACGATATTTGTCATAATCGCGAGCATGATGAACATAGAGGTTAACTTCACATTATTTGGTATGATACTAGTCCTGCTAGTAATAATAGAGCTCATCTTTTTAAGCGTCTTTAAATCGATAAGACCAAACGTGAACATATAAACAAACGATTAAGAATTATGATAAAAGACTTGTTATACTTGGAATTATTCGGAAAAGCATTCGTGCCAAAAAAACTTAGGCCCCAGCTTAGAGATTACCTCTACAAAGCAGGCATAACCGAGGTGCCCTACAAATTCTTTGGAGGACTGTTCTGGGTAACGCTGGTAGTCACGTACTTCATATACTTCTCAACCATATTCAGGCCCTTGTCAAAATACGGCGCTTTTGCAGTCTTAATATTTACATTCATATCATGGTTTTTAATCCAAAGCCTAATGGTAGTCTTAGTAATATTCTCAGTCTACTTCTACCTAAACATAAGAATCTATAACCGGGTATTAAACATGGAAAAGCACCTGCCAGACTACTTAACACTCGTATCAAACAATTTAAAAGGAGGCTTATCATTTGAAAAATCTCTTTGGCTGGCCATAAAGTCAGAGTTTGGCGTTCTTGCAAAGGAGATGACGCTGGCATCAAAGAGGGTGCTGACAGGAAACGATGTCAAAGATTCACTATTAATACTGTCCCAGAAGTACGACTCGCCATCACTAAAAAGAAGCTTAAACCTGATAATTGGAGAGCTTGAAGCCGGTGGACAGATAGCAAAAGTCATGGACAAAATAGTAGACAACCTAAAAAAGACTAGCGCCTTAAAGCAGGAGATGGCTGCAGCGACGGTGACATACACAATATTCATGGTTGCAATAGTCTTGTTCATAACACCAGCGCTATTTGCACTTGCACAGCAGCTTTTACAGATAATAATAGGTGTTACAAAGACAATCTCAGCTTCAGGCACTGGGTCAAACTCTCCTATCAGCAGCATCGGACAATCATCAATCGATCCAAAAGACTTCAAGACGTTCTCAATAATCGCGATAGGCATAATATCAGCGTTCTCATCAATGATAATATCAATAATCAGCAAAGGAGACATTAGAGGAGGAATAAAGTACATCCCACTATTCATAATCATAGGAATAACACTCTTTTTAATGGTTTCAAACGCGCTTGGAGGATTCTTCGGAGGCATCGGCTAGAAATCGAAACTTTTATATACTAAATAATATAAGAAATGTATAATAATCAACTTGTAACAATAAAAAAATAGAGGTGTTATAATATGAATAAGAAAGGACAAGCAGCATTAGAATTCTTAACCACATACGGTTGGGCATTCTTAGTAATTCTAATCATGATAGGAGCGCTATCATACTTTGGAGTGTTAAACCCAACAAAATACGTGCCAGAATCATGCACATTCGCATCACCATTCCAATGTGATGACGCAGTAATAATGACAAACGGCGATGTGACTATGAAGTTTAGGAATAATGGAGAAGCATTAGTTATAACCGAGTTCTCAATCGTAGATATGGATGATGGAACAAACGTTCCAATCGTACTATTTACTGCTAATATGGCTGCAGGAGGAATTCAGCAAGTGACTCAAAACTTAGGTGGTACTCTTCCAGCAGGTGTTAAGAAAAAGATATCAGTCCACATAACATATTACTATGCGACATCAACCGCTACATTCACTAAGTCAACTGGTGGAGACATCGTAGGAACAGTTCAGTAAAACCTTTTTTTATAAAGAAATCTCGACAGAGATTTTTAATTCAGAGAAATGTTTTTGCATTTCTCGAACCAGCAACTTTGTTGCTGTGTTCCAAAAATTTGACTTTCAAAGATAGCCAAGTATCGTCAAGTTTTTGTTATTCTTTTTTTCTCTTTCTTTTCATCAATTCTAATCATAAGATTTAAATAATTCAATCCTAACTTTATAATTTTGAATAGAGGTGTTTTGAAAATTAAAAGTTCTAATACTAAGGGGCAGGCTAGCTTTGAGTTCTTAGCAACTTATGGCTGGGTGTTCATGGTTATACTAATAATGTTTGGAGCATTGACTTATTTTGACGTTTTAAACCCTGAAAAATATATTAGAGAGGATTGCATCTTTGGAACTAATATAATGTGTGAGGACTGGTCTATAAAAAAGGTTACCCAAAACACTTTTGACATGAATCTTAAATTAAGGAATGACTTGGAAAAGCCCATTGCACCCGTCAACGTATCATTGTATGATAGGGATTTAAAGCTTATAAATGACTGCCAGTTTGGATTCTACTGCCCATATGATGGTACTGCAAAGAACTGGACTGCTGATTCAAGCGGAGTATTTTCAAATGTCAGCATTGATCCTAAATGGGGCAATGGCAAGAGCTGCCGGCTTGAAGCAATTGGGTGTACAAAATCGTTGATATCAAACACTAAGGAGACTATCAGGGTAAGTTTTTCTTTTATGAGGATTGGAGGCTCAATCCCCCACACGATAAACTCTAAAGTGTTTACAGAGGTAACATCTTAAAAAAAGGCTTTTTGAAAATGAATGATCGCAGACCAATAAATCATAAAGGACAAGTATCAGTGGAGTACTTGATGACTTACGCGTGGGCGTTCTTGGTGCTCTTATTAATGGTTGGAGTGATGTATTACATGGACTTGTTTAACATGGAGAAGTATTCAGCACAGTACTGCATATTTGACGCGAACATGTATTGCAGCGATTACTCTGTGCAAACATATGGAAACAACACTTTTGACGTCTACATAGCGCTGCAAAACAACATGGATGACGACATATTCATCAATAAAGTTAAGCTGTTTGACGACAACAATAATGAGATAATTTGTGACTCCACAGCAATATACTGCCCCTTGTTTGAGATTGAGTCTTTTAGCTATTCAAACCCTAGCAATACTCAAATGATGAGAGACACCAACAAGTCGTGGATACCCACTAGACAGTGCAAAGTTACTGTGAAGGATTGCCCTGGAAGAACAGCAGGTAATTACAAGCAAAAGCTCAACCTCAACATCACTTTTCGAGGAGAAAACGGTTATATAAACCACACCACCCTTGGAACAATCTATGCAAATATTGAAAGGTTGACTGGCAGCTCAACTCCAACTATTGGTGCTTGTGACATTGCAAATTTTGACTCCCATCATAAACTATTAATCCAAGACTCTCTTGGGAATAACCTGCTAATGCTGGATGGCAACGGAATGATGCTCATAACTGGCATGGTATTTGAAAGCTTTGATGCAGGATATGACTCAAATGATTTTAAGATAGAAATTGATGGTGACATTATAGCATGGGTGTCAAATCCTGAAGGAAACCTGTATCTTAACGGTAATCTTGAAGAGATGTCAGCAGAAGAGCCAAAGAATGGAGTTAAAGAATTCATAATCGAGAACTCAGCAGGCGGAGCACTAGCATTTTTTGACGAGTCAGGAAACTTATATTTAAAGAACTGTATAAAAAACATAGCTTGAGGTAACCTAAAATGAAGAAGATTATTTTGATAATGATAATGGCTTTGATAGTATCAACAATTGCATATGCGCAGGCGTGGGTAAGCAATGACTGGATAGTAGATGGCAACTATTTCTACCCATACAGCTTAAGATACATAGTGGGTGTTGGAACAATGACTCCTCAGGACAGATTCACTGTTTTTGGGGGCAACGTTTCCATACTTAAAAACTTGACAAGCGGAGAGGGTGGATACTTATTCGTTAATGAGAATATTAGGGCGAAGCAGATATGCAACCCTACAGGCGCTAAATGCATAAACTTGTCTGCAAGCCTGCCTGACGGCTACTCCCTAGACGCAGCTGATGGGCTTCCAGCTGATGCTTTAAGGGTTGATAATGAAGGAAACATAACAGCTATTGGAAACATAGTTGCAGGAGGGACTATCTGTGATTCTAAAGGATGCATACCTGATTCAACCAATAGTTGGCAAAACATACCAGGAGGCATCCAGTACACCGGTGGAAAAGTCGAGATAGGATCGTCTCAGAATGCTTCTTTAAACATAACAAAAACTCTATTAGCCTCAGGGATTGCAAGCCTCTTACTCTTAAACCCAATCACATCAATTGCAGGCTCTGGTGGAGCAATAGTTTTTGACACTGGAACGTCCTCTGGCAAACTACAGTACAAGTATCTGGGTGCTGACAACGGTGATTTTGAATTCATAACCCCTAACTCTGGAGCGCCAAAAGCTGCACTCACCATAAAATCAGACGGCAGAGTCGGAGTAAACACTAACAACGTTACATCAACTCTTGACGTTAATGGAAGCGCAGTTATAAGAGGAGAAATATCAGCTGATTCAGTGACTGCTGGCGGATTAATAGCAAGAGGAAACGAGATAGACTTCGTCGGAGGCGCAAAGATAATAACGACGAACGAAGACTTCATAATTAGGCTGCCCTAAAAAAAAAATTCAATTTTTTTATTTTACATAAACTATCTTTTTAACACCTAAATATTCTTCTCGCCCATTTTTTCCTTCCAAAAGCAATAAATAAGCTCCTGAAGAAATGTTAAAGTCAAGAACCTTTAAATGCACCCCCTTAGAAAGATTGCCCTCGTAAGACTCAAAAACTTTTTCTCCTAAAACATTAAACAAAGAAAGACTAACATCACTCTCATAAGGAATATTCATCAACAGCTTAGTTGTTGAATTGGCTGGGTTTGGATAATTCTTGATAATATCATCCAAAAAAACCTTTTTTCTACCGCTCAAAACACCCTTCCTGCCCATAAATTTTTCATAAATTGAAGATGCCAAAGCTTCCGATATAAGAGTAGAATCATACCTGATAAACAACGAGCCCTTATTATCCCTTGACAACTTATTAGCAGTCGAATCAGCATAAGTGGTTGACAAGAGATAAACGCCATCTGTAAAAGGAGTCTTAAAACTATTAGTGTCAACAACTGCTTTGAAAAAGAAATCTTTGTTCAAAAAGTACTCTTTACCGTCATTAAGCTTGACCTTTTTAGGAGTTAAAACATCAACACGGTAGTTCTTCAAAGTGTTTCTTACCATCTCAACATTAGGAGTTCTTACTTGAGACATCACACCACTGTTTATACCAAAAAAGACAAAAACGCCAATCAACAGCTTATTGCTCAAAGACATCGACTAAAACAATTGATTTCCTCGTTAATATATTTTTCGAATAAAGTAAGAAAAAACCAGTAAAAAGCATAAACTTTTTAAATGAAGCACAATTTACAGTTATTAATTTGTTCTTCGAAAGTTCTAAAACAAAGGGTGATTTAGATATGGATAATATTTTAAAAACAGGAACTACAACCATTGGAATAGTTTGTAAAGACTGCATCGTTCTAGGCGCTGATAAGAGAGCCACAGCTGGAAACTTCATTGCAAATAAGAATGTTGAAAAAGTCGTGCCTATAAGTGATTACATGGCTTTGACAACAGCAGGCACAGTCTCAGACATCCAGCTACTAATAAAACTAATAAAGGCTGAGCTTAAACTAAAAGAGATTAGAAGCAACCAAAAGCCAAGTGTAAAAGAAGGAGCAAACCTACTTGCAGGCATGGTATTCTCAAACATCCGAAAGATGTCAATGATTCCAGGCATAAGCCACTTCCTAGTAGGCGGTTATGACGATGAAAAACACCTCTACGACTTATACCCTGACGGCTCAATATCAGACGTAGAAGACTTCGTCTCAAGCGGCTCAGGAAGCGTCATGGCCTACGGAGTCTTAGAGACAAATTATAAAGAAAACATGAGTGAAGAGGAAGGCATAAATCTCACGATGAAAGCATTAAACGCAGCAATACAAAGGGATTCTGCTTCAGGAGAAGGAATCGACATTTTTGTGATTGACAAGAAAGGAATCAGGCTCGCTTTGAAAAAAAAGATAAACACAAAATTAACTTGAAAAGATAACAAATAAAACAAAATTCTAAACTAGAGGTTTTAAAGTATGACAGAAATATTAAAAGAAATATTAAAAGACTTACCTGATGGTAAAATAAGCGACGCCAATTTTGAAGGCGCAAACATAGTTCTTTACACTAAAGATAAAGATTTCTTCTTAGACGACAAGAACATGGTAAAAGACATTGTCAACAAGATAAAGAAGAGAATAGAATTAAGGCCAGACCCTTCAATCTGTATGGATGAAGAGAAAGCAGAGAAGAAGATAAGAAAAGCAATAGGTGAAGACGCTGGCATTGACAAGATAATATTTGACCCTCAGAGGTCAATGGTTATAATTGAAGTTGAAAAGCCAGGAACAGCCATTGGAAAACAAGGCGACACACTCCAAAAGATAAAATCAGAGACACTATGGGTTCCAACCATTAGAAGAAAGCCAGCCATAAGAAGCCAACTAATCGAAAATATAAGGTCAGTCCTATACCAAAACTCTGATTACAGAAAGAAATTCCTACACAAAACCGGCGAGAGAATATACAACGGCTGGATGAGAGGAAAAAAAGATGAGTGGGTAAGAATAACTGCTCTTGGAGGAGCAAGACAAGTTGGAAGATCCGCAATACTACTACAAACCCCAGAGTCAAGAGTACTCCTAGACTGTGGAATAGACGTAGCATCTGAAAAAAATCCATACCCACACCTAGAAGCGCCGGAATTTGACATAAAAGAATTAGACGCAATAATAGTTAGCCACGCACACATAGACCACTCAGGACTAGTTCCGTTGCTATTCAAGTATGGTTATAGAGGACCAGTCTACTGCACAAGACCAACTAGAGATATATCAGCGCTATTACAGCTAGACTTAATAAAGATACAGCGCGAAGAAGGCGGAAAAGACCCAATATACAGCAGCGACGACGTCAAAGAAACAGTCAAACATACAATAACGCTTGAATACGGCGAAGTAACAGACATAACACCAGACATTAGAATAACCCTCTACAACGCTGGTCACATCCTTGGAAGCGCAATGGTCCACATACACATAGGAAACGGCCTCCACAACTTTTTATACTCTGCAGACATAAAATACGCTAAGACAAACCTTTTAAGCCCGGCACACACAACGTTTCCAAGATTAGAAACCTTGATGATAGAGAGCACTTACGGGTCAAAAGACGCGGTGATGCCAAACCCACGAGATCAGGACAAGCTATTTGGAGACATCGTAACAAACACTCTTAAAAGAGGCGGAAAAGTATTAATGCCAGTCTTAGGATCTGGAAGGGCGCAGGAGATAATAGTTTTAATAGAGCGCATGATAAGAGAGGGAATGATGGATAAAATTCCTATATACATCGACGGACTAGTCTGGGACATCACAGCAATCCACACAGCCTACCCAGAGTACCTAAACAGCAATGTTCGAGAACAAATATTTCACAAGGACAACAACCCATTCTTACAAGACAACATAAAAAGGATTGGAAGCGCGCAAGAAAGAAAAGAGTTGCTTGAAGAAACTGGTCCCTGCGTGATACTAGCAACTTCAGGAATGCTAGTTGGAGGACCATCTGTAGCATACCTAAGAGAACTAGCCAACAACCCAAAAAACTCACTAGTATTCACCTGTTACCAAGGAGAAGGAAGCCTTGGAAGGATAATCCAGCAAGGAGTAAAAGAAGTAAACTTCAAAAACGGCTCGAAAAACGAGTTAGTAGAAATAAAGCTTGAAGTGCACAAACTAGAGATAACAGGCCACTCAGACAGACGAGAACTAATGAACTTCATCGGCAAATGCAACCCAAAACCAAGAAAAGTAATAGTCAACCACGGCGAAAGCAGCAGGTGCCTAGACCTTGCAAGATCAGTCCACAAAACACACCACGTAGAGACGCTAGCACCCAAAAACCTTGAATCAATAAGGTTAGTATAGTAAAATTTATATAATCTATTTCTAAAGAACAATATAAACATGGTAACAAAGAATGGTGGAACCGTCGGCCACACAATGGTTAAGTACAAAGGAGACTATGACTTTGACGGATTATACAAGCTAATCTCTAGATGGATAATTGACCGAAAATACAAGTTTGATGAGAAGAGATACAAAGACAAGATAGACAACCCTATGGGAACAGAAGTAGAGATAGACTTCACAGGATTAAAAAAAGAGACTCCTTACGTCGTGACAAGGATAAAAGTGTCAATTCACGCGTGGAACTATAAAGAAAAAGAAGGCATACTGCACGAAGAAAAGACTAGATTCACCGGTGGAAGAGTCACAGTCACTATAGATACTGATATAATCTTTGACTGGCAGGCCAAATTTAGAGGAAGCAAGATAAAAGAATTAATGGGAGACTTCTACTTCTGGATTAGAAAAAAAGAATTAGAAGCAACACACGTAGACAACCAAGAATACGAGGCCCTCAGATTAGAACACGAGATAAAAAAGTTTTTAAGGATGGAGACAGACACACACGCATATTAATATAAAAAATGCCAGAAACACAAATAATCATAGACGGAAAAAAACTATCTTATGAAGGATTGTTCGACGCAAAAGACTTATACACAGTAATAGATCAATTAATGGCTCAGCACACGTTTGACAAGGACGAATTCTTAAACTCTGAACACGTCTATCAAGATTCAAAACAGCTGGAAATGGAGCTTAGGCCATACAAGAAATTCTCAGACTACGTCAAAGGAGAAATAAAAATAATGATTACAGCAACAGACCTAAAAAAAGTCGAGATAGAAAAAAAAGGGGTGAAAAGAAAGCTCTACAACGGAAAAGTCACAGTGACATTCTACTCATACCTAATAACCGATTATGAAGGATCATGGGAGATGAAACCATTCTACTACTTGGTAAGAATGCTAATTGATAAGTTCATATACAAAGGATACATAACCGAAGCCAAGAACCAACTCATAACAGTAACTGACGAAGTCTACGACGAAATAAGATCATACCTAAACATGCACAGATATATGAAATAGGGTATTGTCAACTCTTCGTCATCTTTGACTCTGCTTTGTATTTTATGAGATGTTTTAGCTTATCCCTTCCTAAACTTAGTTTTATCTCTGCTACTTCAGCAGGTGTTTTTCCTTTGAGGCTTTGATGTGGATTTACA